>CAYYCF010000140.1:0-2295 GCA_964470235.1 uncultured Anaerolineales bacterium
ATTGTGATATTATCATTTCGTGCGCCAAACCCTCGCCCACTGCCAGCGCATCGAACTCGTCGGCCAGCGCGTCCGCGCGCAATTCGCGTGCGATCTCATCCTCGCGCCCGGCCAATTCCTCCTCGCGCGCCTCGCGCCCACGTACGACCCCTACTTGCGTCAAACACTTTTCCCCGTCCTCATTTCCGAATCTGGATTTGCCGTCGAACTCTCCTCCGACGACCCGGCTCTGCGATTCCTCGCGCCGGGAATTTCTGTGGACGTGATCGGCCCCGCCGGACTCCCCGTTCCCGACCTGCCGCCGCGCTCGCGCCTCCTCCTCCTCGCCGACCATGATCCCGCCGTGCTGCTGCCCTTTGCCGCCCGCGCTATCAACGGCGGGGGCGCCGCCACCGTCCTCCTCGTCCGCCCCTATCCGTTGGACGCCCTCGATCCTGAAATTGAGCTGCGCGTCGGTGGCCTGGCCGCACTGACCGCCGAATTCGCTCCCGGCGCGGATGCCGTTCTGATCCACACAGAAAAAACCCTTTATCAAACCCTGTTCGACTCGCTCACCGCCGCGCGCGCCTTCTTCCCGGCCGATTACGCCCGGGCCTTGCTCCGGCCTCCCATGCCCTGCGGCGTCGGCGCGTGCGGCGCGTGCGCCGTTAAAACCGCGCGCGGCCACAAACTCGCCTGCGCCGATGGCCCGTTCTTTCCGCTTCAAACCGAATTGACATTTTAGCCAGCTTGACTAAACTTCACCCTATCTTTGCCACCCTACTTAAGAAATCACCTTACGCACTCTTACCGTCGAGAGCGCAGACGCGAAGCGCGCCGAGAGTTTCAGCAAAATCAACTCTGCGGTCTCAGCGTACTCTGCGGTAAATTTCTTGCCGTGCGCGATATGAGTTAAGGAGTCGCCGCCATGCCCGAACAACAAAAGAAATACAGATTAGTGACCCGCAGTGATTTCGACGGCCTGGCCTGCGCCGTTCTACTCAAAAAACTGGAACTCATTGGTGAAATCAAATTCGTCCATCCCAAGGACGTGCAGGACGGCAAGATCGACCTGACCGAGGGTGACATCACCACCAACCTGCCTTACGTCCCCGGCGTCCATCTGGCATTCGATCACCATTCTAGCGAACTGCTCCGCGTGGACAGCGGCCAACCCAACTACATCATCTCGCCCACCGCCCCTTCCACGGCGCGGGTGATCTTCGACCACTTCGGCGGTCAAAAAAAATTCTCCGACACCTACGACGAAATGCTGGCCGCCACCGACAAAGCCGACTCCGCCCGCTACAGCATTGAGGAGGTTCTCCATCCCGGCGGCTGGGTACTCCTCAGCTTCATCACCGATCCGCGCAGCGGGCTGGGGCGATTCAAAGCGTTTCAAATTTCCAATTATGATCTAATGATGGAAATGATCAGCTACTGCGAAGCGCACACCATTGACGAGATATTGGAACTGCCCGCAGTGAAAGAGCGTTCCAGCTTGTATTTCGAACAGCAGGCCGCGTTTCAGGCCCAACTGCAGCGGTGCGCCGTCCTTCACAAAAACCTTGTTGTTCTGGATTTGCGCCACGAAGAAATCATCTATGCCGGGAACCGCTTTATGGTTTATGCCCTCTTCCCCGAATGCGACCTCTCGATGCACGTCATTTGGGGCGTCAAAAAGCAAAACGTCGTCTTTGCCGTCGGCAAATCCATCTTCAACCGCATGGCCGATGTCAACGTCGGTGCGCTCATGCTCAACTACAGCGGCGGTGGACACGTCAATGCCGGAACGTGCCAGATCGACATAGACAAAGCCGAAGCCATCATGCAAGAACTCATTGCCGCCCTCGCTTCGGGTTGACCTGACTTCCGGCGTTCTGCGTGTTCTCACTCCTCTGCTTCGTCGCTCACCCCGATGATGAAACCATTCTCTGCGGCGGCACGCTGGCGCTGTTAGCCTCCAAGGGCGCGGCGGTGCATGTCGTCTGCCTCACGCGCGGCGAGGGCGGCGAACTGGGTGTGCCGCCGATCACCGACCGTGAACATCTTGGCGACGCGCGCGAACAAGAAATGGTGAGCGCCGTCGGCCAGCTCGGCGGCAAAAGCCTCACCTTTCTCGGCTACACCGACCCGACCGTCGGCCCAGACGATGCCCTCTTCGCCCCCGAACATGATCCGGTCATGCTCGCCGGCCAGATCACCGCCGCCGTCAAACAATTCAAAGCGGACGCCGTCCTCACTCACGGCTCCAACGGCGAATACGGCCACCCCGCGCACAAGCTCATGCACCAAATGACCCTCGCCGCCGTCGCC
>CAYYCF010000140.1:2395-6434 GCA_964470235.1 uncultured Anaerolineales bacterium
CGACTACTCGACCGCTATCGCGCGACCACCCGACTTCTACACCTTCTCCGCCTCCTTCCCCGACCACCCACGCCCGCGCCTGGCCAACGCCGACGACCCGGCCGATATTGTTCTCGACATTTCATCCGTCCTCGACAAAAAAGAATCCGCCGCGCTCTGCCACAAAACACAAAACGCCCTCTTCGTCCGCCGCCGGTCTCAAGAATTGGGCCGCCCCGTCACCGTGCGCGAAGCATTGTTGGCCGTCGAATCTCTGCACCGTATCTTTGGCTCTTCTCAAGACGAGCTATCGCAATTGTTGAAAGTTGGAATTTGAAACTTGAGATGTGAGATTTCAAATTTGGGATTTGGAGTTTGAAATTTGGAGTTTGAAATTTGAGCCTTGACCTCGCTCCTAACCACAAATCCGGCCTCCCGCTCGCCTCACCTCTCATCGCCGGCGGCGGCGCGTTTGGCTTCGCTGACGAATACGCCTCGCTCGTAGACTTCTCGCGCTTCGGCGCGTTCATCACCAACCCGATCACGCTTCGCCCGCGCACTCCGGCAAATGGACAACGCGTCCTCCCGTTCCCCGGCGGCGCGCTCATTCACACCGGCCTGCCCAACCCCGGCCTCCCGGCGGCGCTCCGCGACAACGACCGCAAATGGGCAACCATGGGACTCCCGATCATCTTGCATCTCGCGGCAACCACCGTCGAAGACGTGATCGACTCGATGAAATTATTGGAACAAAATGAAACGGTCATGGGGGTTGAAATCGGCTTCCGGGACGACGAGCCGCTTGGCGCCGCCGAAGCCATGCTCCGCGCCGCCGCGCAAAACGCGCGCCAGCCGATCATCGTCAGTGTTCCGTTTGCCCGCGCCCTCACGTTGTCCCGCTTGGCCGAAAAGTCCGGCGCGCAAGCCCTCGCGGTATCCGCGCCGCCGCGCGGCACACTGCGCCACGGCGGCGAATGGGTGAGCGGGCGGCTGTACAGCGCCTCGCTCTTTCCTCAAGCGTTGAATCTTGTGCGCGAAATTAAAACACAAACCGCCCTGCCGATCATCGGCGCGGGCGGCGTGCATTCACACTCGGATGTTGAAGCTCTGTTAGCGGCCGGGGCGACCGCCGTACAGATAGATAGTGTTGTGTGGGTTGAACCAAAGACTCTGACAACGGATGAAACGGATTTTAACGGATGATTCTATATCCGTTAATATCCGTTCAATCCGTTGTCAACTCGTTCCTACCTTTCAAGAGTGATAGTCACCGGCCCGTCGTTGTGAATCTCCACCAACATATTCGCCCGAAAGACTCCGCTCTTCGTCGGCACGCCGTAAAACTGCAAACGCTTCGCAAAATGGTCCACCAGCGGCCAGGCCTCGTCGGGTAGCGCCGCCTCGATGAACGAGGGCCGCCGCCCGCCGGTCGTGTTCGCGTACAGCGTGAACTGCGACACCACCAACGCCTCTCCGCCCGCGTCCAAAATCGAGCGATTCATCTTCGCGGCGTCATCTTCAAAAATTCGCAGGTTGGCGATCTTCTCCGCCAGCCAGTCGGCCTGCTCCTGCGTGTCGCCCTTTCCCACCCCAACCAGAATCACCAACCCCCGCCCGATCTCCGAAACAACATCGCCGTTGACGGTGACCGAACTCTTCGAGACTCGTTGAATTACAGTTCTCATACTTGAAAAATCACGAATGACACGAATTGACGAATGGTGCGAATTCTATCTGGGTGTTTCGGTGTTGGATAATATTAATGTCATTCCGAGCGGCGAAGCCGCGAGGAATCTCCACGGTTGGCCGAGAGATTCCTCGCTTCGCTCGGAATGACAGCCGTTTAGTTTTGGGTTTTGGAGTTTGGGATTTGGGATTTGGGATTTGCGAATTCTGCCTACGGCAGTCCCACCGCCTCTTTCACTTCAGCCAAAGTTTTCTCCGCAATCGTCGTTGCCCGTTTCGCGCCGTCGCTCAACACGTCCCACACGACCTTTGGGTCTTTGGCAAAATCGGCGCGTTTGGCGCGGAAGGGTTCAAGGTGCGTGTTGATGTTCTTCGCCAGAATCTTTTTGCAGTCTACGCACCCGATGCCCGCTACGCGGCACTCCCGGTCAATCATCGGTAGTTCGCCGGGCGAAAAAGTTTTGTGTAGCGTGAAGACGTTACACACTTCGGGGCGGCCCGGGTCGGTGCGCCGTTGGCGCTGGGGATCGGTCACCATCGTCATCACCGTGGCTAACGTCGCTTCCGGCGTGGCCGCCAGCTCGATGTGGTTGTTCAAACTCTTGCTCATCTTCTGCGCGCCGTCCGTGCCGAGCACTTTGGGATACTCTGTGTTTTTCATCTGCGGCTCGACCAGCGCCTGTGATTTAGTGCGAAAATTGAAAGTGCGCACGATCTCGCGGGCAAACTCGATGTGCGACGCCTGATCGATCCCGACCGGCACCACGTCGGTTTTGTAGAGCGCAATGTCCGCCGTCATCAGCACCGGATAGCCCACCAACCCGTAATTCACGTTGTGCGGATGCAGGGCTATTTGTTCCTTGAACGTCGGCAGGTCGGTGAGCTTGCCCAACGGCGTGAACATCGAAAGGATGGTGTGCAGTTCGGTCACTTGCGGCACGTGACTCTGCACGAACATGATCGTTTCAGCCGGGCGGATTCCGGCGGCCAGCCAGTCAAGCGCCATTTCGCCGGTGTTTTGTTTTAGGTCTTCAAATTCCTCCAGCGTCGTCAAGGCGTGCAAATCCACCACGCAGTACACGCAGTCGTACTCGTCTTGCAGCGCGACGTAATTCTTGATCGCGCCCAAATAGTTGCCCAAATGTTGGCGGCCCGTAGGCCGCGCCCCGGAAAATACCCTTCCTTTTTTCATCTCTTGTTTTATCCATGTGGGAGCGCGTTGCACGCGCGACCATCGCGGGTACAACCCGCTCTTACTTCAACTTCATCTCCACCAACCCGGCCACCTCGCCAGGTTCAGCGTGGCGGTGTGTAGCCAGCTTGGAGTAAATTAACTCGTTGTCCACCACGATCTCAAACCGGCCACCGTCAGACGGGATGATACGAAGTTCCTTGATTTGAAACTCGTACTTCATGAGCAGTTCGCCGACCAAACTGGCCGCGCGCGGGGTATATTTTCAAACAGCACAGTAGGTGATCTCTATAGTGTGCATGGCGCAAAGTATAGCATATCGCGTATGGCGTATAGCATATCGCCGATGGCTTATCGCAGAAGATACGCGACAAGCGGTCTACAATACGCGATATGCGATATGCCACGCGAAGCGGCTATCCGCTATAATCCCCTCCATGCCTAACCCTTTCCTCTCCGCCGCCGTCGCCATCGCCCGGCGCGCAGGCGCAACTCTCATGCAAGACAACGGCGACCGTCAGGCGACATTCAAACTCAACGAAACCGATCTCGTCACCGAATACGACCGCCGCGCCGAAGCATTGATTGTCACTGCCCTGCGCGAAGCCTTTCCTGATCACGCCCTCCGCGCCGAAGAGGGCAGCCGCTTCAACAGCGGCGCAGACTACGAATGGCTGATCGATCCGCTCGACGGCACGACCAACTTCGCGCACGGCCTGCCCATTTTCAGCGTCTCGCTCGCCCTCCTCCATCGTAGCGAACCCGTTGTCGGCGTGGTGTACGATCCGACTCGCGGCGAATGTTTCACGGCGGCCAAAGGCGAAGGCGCATTCCTCAACGACGAGCCGATCCGCGTGTCGGCGGTGGAATCGCTCAGCCGCGCTCTGCTCGTCACCGGATTCCCGTACGACGTGCGAACCAACCCGCACAACAACCTGACGCAGTTCGGTCACTTTGCCGTGCGCGCCCGCGCCGTGCGCCGGTTGGGGTCGGCGGCCATTGATCTGGCTTACATCGCCGCTGGCCGACTCGACGGCTATTGGGAATTCCGCTTGAAGCCGTGGGACATTGCCGCCGGAGTGTTGATGGTGACGGAAGCCGGGGGCCGCGTGACCGATCACGACGACAACCCGTCGCCGGTGCCCAATGACTCTCTCCTCGCCACCAACGGACTCGTTCACG
>CAYYCF010000141.1:0-4483 GCA_964470235.1 uncultured Anaerolineales bacterium
CCGGCGCGTTTGATGCCGGTGAGAATTTCAAGCACGACGCGCTCTTCGTCCAGCCAGCCGTTCGCGGCAGCCGCCTTCACCATCGCGTACTCCCCGCTCACGTTATAGGCGGCCAGCGGCAGTTCGGGGAACTGATCGCGAGTCTGGCGGATGATGTCGAGGTAGGGCAGGGCGGGTTTCACCATCAGCATGTCCGCGCCCTCGGCCACGTCGAGCGCGGTTTCGCGCAACGCTTCGCGGGCGTTGGCCGGATCCATTTGATGTGTCTTGCGGTCGCCAAACTTGGGCGCGCCCTGCGCCGCATCGCGGAAGGGACCATAAAAGCCGGAAGCGTATTTGGTCGAATACGACAGGATGGGCAGATGATCGAATCCGGCGGAGTCGAGTCCGGCGCGGATGGCGGCCACCATCCCGTCCATCATCCCTGACGGGGCAACGATGTCAGCCCCGGCTTGTGCATGCGACACCGCCACTTTCACCAACACGTCGAGCGTTTCGTCGTTGAGCACGTAGCCTTCGGGTAAGTGCGGGTGCGACCCCCATCCCCCGGCCCCTTTCCCCGTCGCCAAACCGTGCGACAGGGGAAAGGGAGAGGCGATGTGAGAGTTCAGAATCCCACAGTGGCCGTGATCGGTGTATTCGCACAGGCAGACATCGGTGACGACGAGCATCTCCGGCACGGCGTCTTTGATGATGCGCGTCGCCTGCTGAACAATGCCATCCGGCGCGAAGTTCTCCAATCCAATCGGATCTTTCTCTGCCGGGAGGCCGAAGAGGAGGACGGCCGGGATGCCCAGCGCGGCGATTGACTCGGCTTCGCGCGCCAACTGATCGGGCGACCACTGGAATACGCCGGGCATTGATTTGATTTCATTCTTGAGTCCGCTCCCGTGCGCGACGAACAGCGGATAGATGAAATCGTCGGGTGCGAGCTGAGTCTCGCGCACTATGGCCCGAAGTTCGGGGGTGAGGCGCAGGCGGCGCGGGCGAATGGATTGTAGATTGCTGATAGTTGATTGCTGATTGAGGGGTGTCATATCAGTTCCGTGAGAAGTAATCGGCGAGGGCGGCGATGAGGCCGTCGGTGGTGTATTCGGTTGCGACGATGTCGGCGGGCAGGCCGACTTCGCGCGCGGTCTGCGCGGTGATCGGGCCGATGCAGGCGATTTTCGTCAACGGATGTAACGGATGTAACGGATATTGAGTCAATGCGACAAAATTTCGCGCGGCGGAGGAGCTTGTAAAAGTAATGGCGTCCACGCCGCGCCGTAGTTCATAAAGCCCGGCTGGGTCGAGGCCGGCGGGCAGGGTGCGGTATGCCGCGATTTCGTGGACGATAGCGCTGCGCTTCCCCAGTTCCACGGCCAGCACCTCGCGGGCAATGTCTGCGCGTGGGAGGAGTATCCACTGCCCGTTGACATCGCCGATGCCTTCGAGAATGGCTTCGGCTACGTATTCATCCGGGATGAAGTGCGGGCGCACGCCGCGCTTCTCCAATGCTTGCGCAGTGGCCGGGCCGATGGCGGCGACTCGACAGGGCAGACCTGTCAGGTCTTTGAGACCTGACAGGTCTAATCGATTCCAAAATGCGACGACGCCGTTGACGCTGGTGAAAACGATCCAGGAATACTTGTCCAGCGCGGCGATGGCTCGATCCAGTGCGGTGTAGTCGTCGAGCGGTGCGATCTCGATGGTGGGAAAGAGAATCGGCTGCGCGCCGAGGGCGGAGAGTTTGCCGCACAGATCGGCGGCCTGCGCGCGGGGGCGGGTGACGAGAATACGTTTGCCGGTGAGAGCCGATGGCATATCGCAGATGGCCGCTTCGCGTGGCCGCTTCGCGTGGCTGGTTGTCATGGGAGCAGTTCTCCTGCGCCTTGCGCGAGAGCCTGTTGCGCCAGTTCAGCGCCGAGCGCGAGCGGATCATTCCCTTCGCCCGAAACACGAATGGCGCGACGGCCGTCGGGAGAGGCGACGAGGCCGGTCATTTGGATTTTTGATTGCGGATTGCGGACTTGCCCTGAGCAATGTCGAAGGGTTGTGGATTGAGCGTAGGCGGCGACGGGCGCGGAACAGCCGCCGCCGAGGGCGTTGAGGAAGGCGCGCTCGGCGGTGACGGCGGCGCGGCAATCGGGATCATCAATCGCCGCAAGAAGTTCGAGCGCGACGCCGTCGTCGGCGCGGCACTGGACGGCCAATGCGCCCTGGCCGGGCGCGGGCAACATCACGTCAAATGGCAGATATTCGGCGATGTGTTCGCCCAAGCCGAGTCGCAGAACGCCCGCCGCCGCCAGCACAATCGCGTCGTATTGGCCGTTCATGGCTTTTCGGATGCGCGTGTCCACATTGCCGCGCAGAGAGAGCAGAGTGAGATCGGGGCGGGCGGCAAGCAGTTGGGCGGAGCGGCGCAGGCTGGACGTGCCAACACGCGCGCCAGGCGGGAGCGAAGCCAGAGTGGATCCGCTCCGCGAGATCAGAGCGTCGCGAGCATCTTCGCGTTTGCAGATCGCTCCGATGGCCAGGCCGGAGGCGGTGTCTATCGGCAAATCTTTCAGCGAGTGCACAGCCAGATCGATTTCACCGGAGCGCAGAGCGTTTTCGAGTTCTTCGGTGAAGAGGCCTTTGCCACCGATCTCGGGCAGTGGCTTGTCGACGCTCTGCGTACGGTCGCCGGAAGTGGTGAACAATTTGACCTGGCAATCGAGATCGGGCCACGCGCCACCGAGACGAGTGGAGACCCATCCGGTTTGCCAGCGCGCCAGCGCCGAGCCGCGCGTGCCGAGCGTGAGAGTGCGGGTCGCCGAAATTTCCATTATTGGTGGTTATCCATGGCCGTGAAGGGCGGCGTCTGCGGGGAGAGACCAAACAAGCGGCGCACGGTGTGGGCATATTCGGCGGCGTGGCCGTTGCCGGCTTCGGCGCGCAGTTGCCGTGTGGGTTCGTGCAAAAGTTTGTTGATCAGCGACTCGGACAAATGCTCAATGTGCCGCCGTGTTTCCGGATCAAGATCGGGCAGATGGCGCAGGGTGCGGACGAGTTCACGCTGGCGGATGTGCTCGGCTTTGGCGCGCAGATCGGCAATCACCGGCGCGATCTCCGCGCCGCGAAGCCACGTTTTAAATGCCGACACTTCTTCGGCCACGATGTGCTCGACGCGCGGTATCTCGGCGTAACGATCAGCTATCGCTCCATCCAAGCAACCTTGCAAATGATCAATGTCGAAAACGTGCACACCGGGAATTTCGGCGACTGCGGGGTCAACGTCGCGCGGCATGGCGATATCGAGGAAGACGAGCGGGCGGGCGCGGCCATTCATCGCCTCGCGCGCCATTGCCGGACTGATGATCGTGTGCGGCGCGCCCGTGGACGTGATGACAATATCGGCTTCGCGCATGGCTTCGGCGAGTTGCTCGAAACTGAGCGGCTGGCCACCCCACTTTTCCGCCAATTCCACGGCGCGCTGACGGGTGCGGTTGGCGACGGCGACCTGTTGAACGCCGCGCGCGCGCAGAGCTTCGACGGCCAGTTCGCCCATTTCGCCCGCGCCGACGACAAGCACGCGGCGGCTTTTCAACTCCCCAACAATTTTTTCGGCGGCGTGGACAGCTACCGAACTGACGCTGGCCGGGTTACGGGCGATGCCGGTTTCGGTGCGGGCGCGTTTTCCGGCGCGGATGGCGGCGCGGAAGGCGGCCGAGAGCACTGCTCCCATCGCGCCCGCGCCGACTGCGGCTTCGAAGGCGTCTGCCACTTGGCCCAGAATTTGCGGCTCGCCCACGATCATTGAGTCGAGTCCGCCGGCCACGCGGCAGAGATGCTGAACGGCGTCAAGTTCGGCGAGGCGGTAGAGATGAGAGTCAAGTTTGCCGACGGGCACGCCGCGCGTTTCTGTCAATAAGTCGTGTAGGGCGCGAAAGGCGGCAGACGGATCGCCCGAGGCGCAAGCGTAGAGTTCGAGCCGGTTGCAGGTCGAGAGAACGGCGAATTCGGCGATGCCGTGAGGGCGCGAGCCGCGCCCGCAACCGAAGCGGGCCAGCGCGGCTTTCGCGGCAGAGGGAGAAAAGCTGAGTTGTTCGCGAAGTTCAACCGGAGCAGTGTTGTGGCTGAGGCCGAGGCAGAAGATTGACATGAGAGTCGAAAGTGTGAACGGCTATCCACGTAAAACCGAAAGACGTTAATCCATTGCTTGCGCAAGCACTGTGCCGAGTTGTGAAACTTCCTGCCGGAAGCGCGGCACTCCGACTTTGGTCAACAGCCACACAGCCAGCACCAGACCTGCCGCCTCCGCGACAAACACGGCGGCATACGCAATGGCCGGAGTCCCGCCCGAAGCGCGCGCGAGATCGTGCAGGCCGCCGGCGGCAATGGCCGCTGGGCCTTTGGCTAAAGCTTGGGCCAGAGTCCACGCACCGACGAAGAGACCGGTGCGGCTGCTCTGGGTCATGTCCATCATGAGCGACACGCCGCCGACGGTGAACAATCCCAT
>CAYYCF010000141.1:4583-6307 GCA_964470235.1 uncultured Anaerolineales bacterium
AACAGGCCGACGACGAGGAAGGCAAAGAAGTATCGCGTCTGTCGGCTGGCGATCAACATTTGGACGGCGGCGCGCAGCGAGCCCGACGGTTGCGAGGGAGCGGCTTCTTTCTTCTCCTGCCGCCACAGTGCGATTAGCGCGAGGACAAACACGGCGCAGGCCGCCGCCGCGAATGAAACGCCGAGCGCGGTAAAGCTGTACTCTTTCAACGCGAACACGCTGTAAAAGACGCCGACGAGGATGCCGACCATGAGAAGCGTCCACACTGTCGCCACCGCCCGCCCCCGTTCCGCTTCAGGGGTACGGTCGGCGATGAGAGACAGGTAGGCCGTTCCAGCCACGTAGGTTCCGATCCCTTCGAGCAGGAAAAATAGGAAGGCGGCCACCGCCCAGGGCCATCCGCCGTTGACGGCGAGTTGAGCGGCTACCCAGGGGGCGGCCGCCAGCGTGAGGCAGACGACGGTGATGCCGATCAGGACGTAGGGGATGCGATGGAGGCCGCGGATCGGATGGTGATCAGAATAATAACCCAAAGGTATTGCCGCGAGCGCGCCGAGGTAATGCCCTCCGCCCAACACTACGCCGATCAAGAACAGGTCAGCGCCCATTTCCACGCGCAGCACCCGGTTGAGCACTCCCAGGAGCAAAACGGAAATCGCTCCGGCGCCTAGTTGAAACAATCCGAGTCGAATCAGCGACTGGCGACTCATGGTGACCTCTTGGCATTATCGTAAGTTTCGGCAATGGCAAGCTGAACGGCGTTAAGGAGCAAGTTGATGCGGCGCAGAAGTTTAGTATTTGCCACGGGGCGAACGTGAGCTACTTCCGGCAGTTGAACAGCCACCTCCACCATTGTGTCCCGGAAGAACAGCATGGCTTGAATGGCTTCAACGAGCGGCAACCTAAGTCCGAGCGCGTTTTCGGCATGTTCACGTCCAATGGCGCGGGCTTCTTCCAGAATGTCGTCGCCGCCCTCGCTCAATGAAACGTATTGGAGCATCAGGCCCATCAACCTACGCCCCAGTGCTCGCTTGCGCTCTCGATCCTCTTCATTGAAAGCGGCGAGCCAGGGCACGTTTGGGTGGTCGACAATCTCTTTGCGCGTTTGGATGAGGGCCTGCTCGGCCCAGATACGCTCAAGCCCGGTTATCGTTTTGAGGCGACGATGCTCCTCGGCGAATCGGTCGAGATCGGGAATGGCGAACCGCCGATGCCCTCCCGGCGTGAGTAAGGTTGGCAGTTCGCCGTCGTCTGCCCAGCGGCGAAGGGTGGTTGGGTGGACACCCAATCGCCCCGCTGCTTGTTTGAGGGGTAACCAATTCTCTTTTGTGGCGGCCATTGTTCCTCAGATTAAAAACGGATTAGAAATCTATCTATAAGTTATAAAAACTACATAAAACTGTGCGATTGTGCGAACTTATACTACGTTGAGTCGTGAAGGTCAAGTGACGTTTGTCATACACCTATCGTTTGAGTTGATGATCCACTTGGCGGCGCTCTCTGAATACGTGGACAACAATTCGTCCACTTCGGCGCTCAGCGCAGAGTCGGCGGCTTGCGCCAATCCACGGCGCGGCGGGTTTTAGCGAATCGGTGGACGCTAACTATGAAATGTTGAAACGGCCCTGCTCAACGCGACCGCAACAGACGCCGAACTCGAAGCGGCGAAGAACATTGCCGACAGCATCAACAACATGAAAGAAGCAGGCGGCGGCCAGGGCGGG
>CAYYCF010000142.1:0-6267 GCA_964470235.1 uncultured Anaerolineales bacterium
GCGCTGGTGCGCGCGTTGGTGGACAAACGCAGTTTCGAGATCTCGGAATATTTGGAGTTCACCGAAAATCAGGATTATGCGCTGCGCGGCGATTTACGATTCAGCGACCGGCCGCCCGGAACGGCCCTGCTGGCCGCCCCGATTTACGCCGTCTCTGCAATCCTGCCCGGTCCCATTGCGCCGATCCATTCCAAACACGACCCCGATAACCCGCGCCTGATGTACGCCGTACTTCTACCGGTGATCGCGGCCGGCACAACGGCCATTATTCTATTTTGGATTCTGCGCGCGCACTTCGGACTGTCGCAATGGGCGAGCGTGATCACGACGCTGGCGTTTGCATTCGGCACGATGCAGTGGAAATATGGGAGTCTGTTGTATTCGCATGCGACGAGCGGGCTGATGGTGATAGGAGCGGCGGCGCTGATGGTCAAAAGTAGTAACGACTTTAGTCGGTCATCAGCGACTGAAGTCGCTACTACGGTCGCTGCTATGAATTTTTCCATTGGTTTCCTTCTCGGCGCGAGCGTGCTGATGGAATACACCAATATCCTCTTTGCCGCCCTCGCCGCGCTCTTCTGGCTGTGGCAGACCTTCTCCGCTTCTCCCCGTGTCGCCGGTGTCACCGCCCGGAAACGACTCGCCCAACTATCATTTTTCGTAATGGGCGCATTGATTCCGGCGCTTTTTCTGATATGGTACAACGCGGTGAATTTCGGATCGCCGTTTGCGCTTTCGACATTTCACGCCGACACGACTCGCTGGCCGCAGAATCAATCGTTTCTCACCGACTTCGCCACGCCGATCTGGGTCGGGCTTCCGGCGATGTTGTTTTACGGGCAGGGCAATCAGGGTTTGTTTTGGCTGGCGCCGGTTTCGCTTTTGGGCTTGATGGGGCTGAAAGATTTTTGGGGGAGATCGCGTAGGCAATTCGTTTTTGTCATCGGCACATTCGTCGCGATGCTGTTGCTGTTCAGCGCCAGCACGACGTTCAATCCATACACGAATGACGGACGATACATCACGCCGTTTTTAGGGTTGTGGTTTGTGGCGGTGGGGTTTGGGGTGGGAGGAAGCAACGGATCAAGGGAATTGAGCGGATTAAGAGCGGCGATTATTTATGGCCTGTTGCTGCTTTCTACCCGAAACCAAATCATGCACATTGCGTTTTCGTGGGGGCATGATCTTGACGTGACGGCGTTGAGGCCGTTGAGCGCTGCGCCGGAGAACATTGCTGCTCTGTGGCAGGCGGTGTTTCCGAATGCGATCAACCTGCCGCTGTGGTGGGGGATGGTGGGGATTGGGTGGTTGGTGTGGCGGTTGGTGAAATCGCGGATGCAATCCGCTCCCGCGTCGAACGGGTAGGGGCAACCACAAGGGTTGCCCTTACTTTTTGTATGTGCTGAGCGCAATGTCAGAATAGCGCGTGCCGTCGGCCAGCGAATAGAGTCCGACAGTGATGCCATATTCACCGGGGGGCAGATCGGGCGAGATGGGGTGGCGTTGAATGATCACATCGCCCTTCTGCCAGTATTCGGCGGGCACGCCGAGGGCGTCGTAGGCGTCGGCCAGCGCGCCATCGGGCCAGTTGAAGTGGACGAAGATCGAAACGGGCGGTGGGGCGGGTTCGGTGACGAGCCAGGTGAGGGTGAGGGAGTCGGGGGTGAGGTCGTAGGCGAGGAGCGAAAGATATGAACCTTTGGCGATTGGGGAGTATGGGAGTGTGGGCACTTCGGCTTCGCTCAGTGTGCCAGTGCGGGAGTTGTAGAGGCGATAGTAGGTCGTGCCGTCGGAGCGTTTCCATTCAAAGACGGGCGCACCGAGATCGAGCAGAGGCGATTGGCCTTCGGGGTACAGGAGCAGGGTTGGTGAGGCGGGCAGGATGATGCCGTTCTCACAATCGAGAACAATATGGCGCACTTTGCGGTTGATAAGGTGATCTGTGCGCTCAAGAATCGGCGGGGCGCATTGGGCGAAAGCGGTGACAGGTTCGTGATCCGGGATTTCGTAAACGAAGATCGAATGGTTGACGACGGTGAGGGGTGTGAGGTTGCGAAAGTAGGCAAAGGCGTTTGGGTCGTAGAGTTGCGTGCCGACGAGGTTGCTGGCCGAGATGGCGTAGAGGCCGGGCGCGGGATCGGCTGGGGCGAAGCTTGTTTGCGGCGGCGGCGGCCAGCCAGGAAGAGCGGTGTAATTGATCCCGTAATAATGCGGATCGGCCTGCCCGAAGTACGAAAGATTCACATTGCGCCCATTCAAATATCGTGCGAGCGCAGGCAAATCTTGCCCCCAGTCGAGATTCGAATCGGCCAGAACTTTGTAGCCGTTGCGCGGGCCGACGAGTTCGTTGAAGTAGGCGAGGAAGTGGGGAGCGATGGAGAGGGTGGAAATGAAATGAACAATGAACAATGAAGTAATGAACAATGAGTGAAAATCCCAAACCCCAAATCCCAAATCCCAACGAAGGAACGACGAATGGTTGAACCATTGCCTACTGCCCACTGCCCACTGCCTACTGGCTGCTGAGGCGGCGAAGATGTGGATGAGCGGAAGGATGGGGAGGAGGTAGCGGTAGCCGACGTTGAGGGAGGAGAGGGAGGCCGCGGCGAAATAGAGAAGAGTAGAAAATCCCAAAATCCAAACCCCAAATCCCAAATGCGAAGTACGGAATGCGCGCGAAGCGTGCGGAATGCGGAATGTGTTATGCCATAAGCCATCGGCCATACGCCATAGGCTATACGCTATCAACGCCAACAACGGCAAGGGTGTTTTCACCAGAAAGACCACCGGATGGTAATACCACCAGCCTTGGGTGGAGAGTTGGCCGAAGAGATAGGCGGTGTGGCCTTCGCCGGCGAGGGTGGTGAGGCCGGCGAGTTCGCGGATATATTGAGCCAGAGGATAAGGCTGGAAAGCAAATCCGTAATTAGCCCAGAGTGTGGCAAATCCCAAAATCAAAATCCCAAACCCCAAAAGGATGAAGCGTTTGAGGGCGGGGATGTCGGCGCGGAGTGACCAGAGTTTGAGAGCGGCGAGGCAAGGGAGGGTCGGGAGCAGAAGCAGTGCGGAGAATTTGGCCGCGAGGGCCAGGCCGAGCATGAGGCCGGTGAGGAGCGAATGTGCGAGTGTGGGTGTGTGGGAGTAACGAAAGAATGCGTAAAGTGTGAAAATGAAAAAGGCGGCGACGGGCAGATCGGTGGTGGCAACGGCGGAATGGGCGAGAAGATTCGGCGAGAGGGCGTGCAGGGCGAGGACGACGAGCGCGCCCTTCCAACCAAACAAGTCTTTCGCCCAGCGCGCGGTGACTGCGCCAAGGATCACGCCGAGGAGCAGGATCGGAAAGCGACCGAGAAATACAAGGCGGCTCGCATTGAGGCCGCGCTTCCACATTAAGTCGCGGCTCGAGTCGTCGTATTTGTCGCCGTACCAGCCGTCGAGTTCGCGCGGATCGGGTAGATTTGGTTCGAGAACGACTCCGAGCGCGGATAGCCAATGCGTCAAAGGCGGGTGGCCGATGGGGACAAGGTAACCGGTGCGCCACGCGGCATATCCCCGCAAAATAGTGAAACCTTCGTCAAATGTTGGAGAGGTGGAGACAGCTTGGGCGAGGGAGAGGGCGAAGAAAATCCAAAATCCCAAAATACAAATCCCGAATTTCTTCGCCGCGCGTTGGACTGGGTTGTTCACGGGCCGAAAAAAAGTATCTACGAAGGACACGAAGATGCACGAAGAAAAAAGGATTAGTGTCCTTCGTGTTCTTCGTGGATTCTTTTTTGGCTGAGCCGATGCCGCCACATGAGGACGAACATATCTCGGATGTTCTGCCCGACCTTCATTTTCGTCGCGCCTGGCTTGCGGTCATAGCGCAGGTCCATCGGCGTCTCGCCGAATTTGAGTCCAGGCAACAGCGAGAGCTTGAGCAATATTTCGGTCATGCAGGCAAAACCCTGTTCGGTGATGAATTGGTCTTTCCAGACGGCGACGGCGCGGCGCAAGGCATTGGCGCGGTAGAGGCGGTAACCGCACGAAAAATCCCGCACGCCTGGGACTGGCGCAAGAATCTGGAAGAGGACGCTGACGCTCCAACTGAACAACTGCCGCTGCGGCGGAATGCCCGCCATTTTTGCGCCGGGTTGAAAGCGCGAGGCGATCACCACGTCGAGTCCGGCGTTCAATTTTTCCAACATGAGGGCGAGTTCATGAGGCTGATGCGAGTTGTCCGCGTCCATGCAGGCGATGAGTCCGTCGGGCGGGGCGGTTTCGAGCGCGGCGGCGAGGCCAGTGCGCATGGCCTGCGCCAACCCCATGTTGTGTGGATGTTGGATGACTTTGACCCAGTCCTCGCCAAAATCGCGCGCCACTTGCGCGGTCTTGTCTGTGCTGCCGTCGTCTATCACGATGACGCTGAGGTTGGGCAAGGCGCTGGCGCGAGTAGCGGCGATAGCGGCGAGGAGCGGCGGCAAGGCTTCGGCTTCGTTGTAGGCGGGGAGGATCAGAATGATCGAGTGGCCGGGCATTTTCTTGCCGCGAATTACGCCAATTTCGCGAACACGAATTCGCGAAATTGGCGCAATTCGCGGCTGAGTTTCAAGAGCGGGTTAACTTCCGGTAATTCATGCGGTGCGGCGTGTCGGCGGCGGCGCCGAGTCGCTTGTGGCGGTCGGCTTCGTAATCGGAGAAATTGCCGTCGAACCAAATCATTTGACCGTCGTCCTCGAAGGCCAAGATGTGGGTCGCCACGCGGTCGAGAAACCAGCGGTCATGGCTGACCACGACGGCGCAACCGGCAAACGCGTCCAACGACTCTTCCAAAGCGCGCAGGGTGTTCACGTCGAGGTCGTTGGTCGGTTCGTCGAGCAAAATCACGTTCGCGCCCTGCTTCAATACTTTGGCCAAGTGAACGCGGTTGCGCTCGCCGCCCGACAGCGTCTTCACTTTCTTCTGTTGATCCGTGCCGAGGAAGTTGAAGCTGGCGACGTAGGCGCGGGCGTTCATTTTGCGCGCGCCGAGCGCGAGCGTTTCCTCGCCGCCTGATATTTCATCGTACACGGTTTTGTCGCCGTCCAGCGTTTCGCGGCTTTGATCCACGTAAGCCAGCTTCACGGTTTCGCCGATCTGGATCGATCCGCTGTCGGGCTTCTCAGCGCCGGTGATCATTTTGAGCCACGTGGTCTTGCCCGCGCCGTTGGGGCCGATGACTCCGACGATGCTTCCGGGGGGAATGTCCACGTCGAAGTCCTCGAAGAGCAAGTTGTCGCCGTAAGCCTTTGTAAGTTTTCTGCACTGGATCACGATGTCGCCGAGCCGCGGGCCGGGGGGAATATAAATCTCCAATTCTTCGCGGCGTTGTTCGGTCTCCTGGTCGAGCAATTTCTCGTAGGCGGTGATGCGCGCTTTGCCTTTGGCCTGCCGCGCCCTGGGCGACAGGCTGATCCATTCCAATTCGCGCTCCAGCGTTTTCTGTCGTTTGCTCTCGGACTGTTCTTCTTGCGCCAGCCGCGTCCTTTTCTGATCGAGCCACGAGGAGTAGTTGCCCTTCCACGGGATGCCGTAGCCGCGATCCAGTTCGAGAATCCACCCGGCCACGTTGTCGAGGAAGTAGCGATCGTGCGTGACGGCGATGACCGTGCCTTTGTACTCCTGCAAATGGCGCTCGAGCCAGGCCACCGATTCGGCGTCGAGATGATTCGTCGGCTCGTCGAGCAGGAGTATGTCCGGCTCGGTGAGCAGGAGGCGGCACAGGGCCACCCGCCGCCGTTCGCCGCCCGACAGCACCGACACCGGCGTTTCCCCCGGCGGACAACGAAGCGCGTCCATCGCCAACCCCAACCGGCTGTCGAGATTCCAGGCGTCGTGCTTGTCAAGTTCATCTTGCACGCGAGATTGCTCGGCGATGAGCGCGTCCATATCCGCATCGGGTTCGGCGAATTTGTTGTTGATCGCTTCGTATTTCGCCAACAGATCGACAATGGGTTTGACGGCCTCTTCGACCACTTGTTTGACGGTCTTGTCGGCGTCGAGGTGCGGCTCTTGATCCAGCAAACCGACGGTGTACCCTTTGGACAGTATCGTTTCGCCAAGATAATCGGCGTCTTTGCCGGCCATGATCTTCAGCAGGGTGCTTTTGCCGGCGCCGTTGAGACCCAGCACGCCGATCTTTGCGCCGTAGAAAAACGAAAGCGAGATGTCCCGAAGGATTTCGCGGTTGTTCGGCGGCACGAGTCGTTTGACGCGCACCATCGAGTAAATGATTTGTTGATCAGACAT
>CAYYCF010000143.1:0-6258 GCA_964470235.1 uncultured Anaerolineales bacterium
AGATGATCATGAGCGGGAGTGACATCTACGAATACTACGAACCTCGCACCGGCAAAGCGCCGCCCAAAGCCGCCTCGATCTATGGCTGGTCGTCGGCGTTGTTTATTGAGATGGTTATTCAAGAGTCCCAACGGTTGTAAAGGATACTTTCGCTATTCGCCATCGGCTATAGACGCTCCATCCTTTCTTCTTCCTTCATGCGCGCCGTGTAATAGAGACCACGAGCAATGACTCAACTTAATCCGGGCCGACTACTTTTCAATTGACAAAAACAAATGTTGCGAAAGACGTGCGTCGAGCTCGGCGCGACGATTGTGATGGTGTCTCACGATCCACGCGCGGCGTCGTATGCGGATCGAGTCGTGTTCATCAAAGACGACAAGATCGTCAAAGAGCTGAAGAACGAAGTGGCGGGTCACAATGTGCAGCCGATTACGGATGTTTTTGATAATCGCAATCTTGCTCAGTTCACTCGGCAATATACGCGATGGGTCTTCGGACAGCACCACGAAATCCGCGCACTTGTCCGACGTCAGACTCCCCTTCTCCTTTTCTTCAAAGGCTGAATATGCCGCGCCCGCGCCGCCGCAAACGTTCCCCAAACTGATGGAGCGTGAGCGCGAGATTCTTTTGCTGATGGCGCAGCATCTCACCAACCCCGAGATCGCTCAACGACTCTCGATCAGCGAGAAGACCGTTCGCAATCAGGTCTCTAACATCTTCAACAAATTACAAGTCGCAGATCGGGCGCAAGCCATTATCCGCGCGCGCGAGGCGGGATACGGGACAACTTAACTACAGTTACCTCAACCCTGCTTCTCTCGCGCGCACAATCGCCTGCGCCCGATCTGCCACTTGGAGTTTGCTAAAGATATTGGAGATGTGATTACGGATGGTCTTACCGCTCAGCACGAGTCGCTCGGCGATCTCGGCGTTGTTGTTGCCCTGGGCGATCAGGTTGAGGATTTCGCGCTCGCGTTCGGTGAGTTCGGGGAAAAGTTCGGAGGGTGACGCCGGGCGGATTCCGGCGAAGTAGCGAGCCATGCGTTGGGCAATCGCCGCGCCGAAGATCACTTCGCCGCCGCACACGGCGTGAATGCCGCGCAAAATTTCTGCTTTGAGTGAACCCTTGAGCAAATAGCCGCGCGCTCCGGCGCGCATCGCGGCAAAAACCGAATCGTCGTCTTCGAACATCGTCAGCATCAACACGCCAATGTGCGGGCTGGTGTTGAGAATGCGGCGCGTGGCTTCAATGCCGTTGAGGTTGCCGCCATCGGCATCGGGCATGTTGATGTCCATCAAGATCACATCGGGTTGAAGGTCGGCGGCGAGTTGAACAGCCTCCGCACCGGTGGCGGCTTCACCCGCGAGCGTCAGATCATCTTCCGATTTAAAGAGCGCACGCAATCCAATACGAATGTTGCGCTCGTCGTCGGCGATGAGGACAGAAATTTTATCCATTCGGGTAATCCGCCTATGGGTAATTGGGGATTGGTAATTGCGCCGTCACGCGCGCGCCGCCGTTCTCTCCATTTTCAACCACGCACCGCCCGCCGATCTCCTCGGCGCGCTCGCGCATCGAAGCCAGCCCCACGCCCGGCTTGCGCCGAGTCGGCAGCCCCACGCCGTCATCGCTGATTTCTAATTTTAAATTTTTGTCTATTAACGTCAAAGTAACAGAACAATTTTT
Source organism: uncultured Anaerolineales bacterium (assembly GCA_964470235.1). Lineage (GTDB taxonomy): Bacteria > Chloroflexota > Anaerolineae > Anaerolineales > VGOW01 > VGOW01. Next base: position 1,691 of record CAYYCF010000143.1, read on the forward strand.
TGCTTGCGAATGGCGCATAACATTGGTGATGGATTCTTGCGCGATGCGATAGGCGGCGACTTCGACGGCGGCAGGCAACGGTGACACCGTCTCGGGGGCGGATACGCGGACGCGCAAACCACCCGCTTCACACTGTGCGGCGTAAGCGCGCACCGCGCCAACGAGACCATACTCATCCAACGCCGGAGGGCGCAAGCCATGCACCAACTGGCGAACTTCGGAGACAACAGTTTGCGAATCTTGAATTAAATGTTCAACCAAGGCGCGGCTTTCAGATTGAGCGTGCAATGAATCACGGACAACTTCCAGAATGAGAATTTGACCGGCGAGTTTGGGACCGAGCCCGTCGTGCAGATCGCGGCGCAGACGGCGGCGTTCTTCTTCGCGCGTGGTCACTAATCGTTCTCGCGCAAGTTGTAGATCAATGGTGAGACGCATGTTGTGAATGGCGACTCCTGCTTGACGGGCGATGTCTTCGAGCAGGCGCAGTTCGGCGTCGGCAAAGGGTTCGTCGGGCGCGCGTTGCGCTACGTGAAGTTCGCCAACGAATTGACCGTGATAACTGAGAGGCAGGCGGATGACGCTGGATGTGGGCGAACCGAATGCAGCCGCTTTAGCGGAGTCGGCGTCACCTAAGATGATGGCGCAGTAAGGCAGTTTGAGGGTGTGGGCAATCGTCTCCACAATAGCTGGCAGGATCGAATCGGGGGCAAGAGTTGATTCTAAGTTTTGACCAAAACGAGAGAGCACGGCATACGGATCATCACGTTCGCCATACAGAAGGCGGTTGACTCCGCGTTGTAGGCGGTCTCGCGCGGGCTGAAAGATGACAGCCACGAGTCCGGTGGCGAGGAGTGAGATCACGCCGACGCCGTTCCCTTGAAAAATTATTCCGAGTCCCCCGACGATAACGATGTATATCCCCGCGATGATGGTGATGAGCGTGCTATAGACCAGGGTGCGGTTGATGAGGCTGTCAATATCCCACAAACGGTAACGCATAATGGAAAAGGCGATGGCGATGGGCAACGCTGCGATGAGGAGAGCGAGAGGTCCTTGCGCGATCATGTAAAAGAAACTTTGCGGCGTGGGTTGTTCTTCGCTCATCAAATCGTAGCCCGGAACGAACGCGCCGATGACGGATATCGTAAGCATTGTCAGAATGAGCATCACCACGGCGAACACAACCCATTTAGTTTGCTGACGCTCGGTGGCATTCGACACACGACGGTAGCGATAGACCTGACTGAATATCCATGATGCCCAAAACAAGCCGATGAACGGCATAGACAACCATGGTGTCCAGTTGAGCGGAGCGTAAGGGGTATCGGAGGCGAAGTTCCAGACGATGCAGGTGGGTAGCCAAATCGCCGCCAACCAGCGAGACCAATCTGGCACAAAGCGCCCGTTGGGGAAGAGATAGAAGAACGTGCCAAAGATAAACCAACCAATGAACTCGAAGGTATGAGCGAGCAGATCGAGCGACGGATGTAAGCCGAGCAGAGCGTGTATGGTGGGTGTGATAGTGCCATTGCCAATACCAAAGACGACGAGAACCAGCGCGGCGAGCAGAGCGAGCCGCTCATCGCCGCAACGCCAAAAGATGATGAAGCCGACGACGGCGTAAGTTACAGCGATGAGGATTTCCCACGTTATCCAGTAGATGGCGAACGAAGTTGGCGTGAGTCCGAGCGCGATGAGGTTAGCAAGGTTGGTCGGCGATGGATGAGCTAACAATGCCCAACGAAACGGCAGAGCAAATAGAAATGTGAGCGTGGCTGTGAGGCAGACAACCAACCACACTGAGCGGGCGATCACCAGAGATCGCCCGCTCAAGCGGATAATGGTTGTGTTGTATGTAATGGGCAGAGCGCTCATTGTTCACTAGATGCCGAGCGTCATAACTTGAGACACTCGGCATCTGAAAATAATCTGTCGGTGATTATACGGGATTTAGCACCGCCGAAACAGAAACGTCACGCCTTGCGGAACAGGCGGATGCCGCCCCAAATTAGCCACACAAGTATGGCTAACATGCTCGGAAGGTAAGTTCCATAAATGAATGGCGTGAGGGCAGGGTTGTTCGGGTTCGTATAATCGCCGCCGCCGATAGCCGCGACCACAAAGTTGAGCAACCCAAACACGCCGCCCACTATTCCGGTGATTGCCAACGCGCGCGGGAAATCGGCTTTGCCGTTGAAAGCGAGTCCGGCGAACAAAGGCGGCAGAGTGAGTCCTGCCATGAAGGCAACGTTGTATAGGTGATTCGGCGTCGCCGCCGTGAACATCGCAAGGATTGCGCCGCCAACGGCTGACAGTGTTGCGATGAGATTCAACACAGATGATTCGGCGCGGTAGAGGGCAAAATAATACGCTGCCATCACGAGCATGCCGATCCCTACGAGCGCGGGCAGGGCGGCGGCGCCAAACATGATCAAGAAGCCGAGAATGGCAGCGATGCCGCCCACGCGGTACAGATTATTAGGTGATGCAGTAGCAGTTGTCATGATGTTTTCTCCTTTTGAGTAAACTTAGACCTTCGGGGTCTTGGAGACCCCGAAGGTCTTGCTTGGGGTTACTTCACCGGCGCTTTGAGGTAGGCGTACAACGCCGCCAGATCGTCGTCGGTCATCTTCGAAGCATTCTTCCACGGCATGCCACCGGAGAAAGCAACACCGTTGGGTCGCGCGCCAGAACGCATCATTTTTGCAAATTGCTCAAGTGAGATGGAACCTACCAGCGCGCGAGGATTGGGGATCACTTGCCCGGTCGTGGGGTCAGTCTGTCCGGAAGCGTCTGCTCCGTGACAGCCGCGGCACTCGCCAAAGGTCGCAACGTATTTTCCGTACTCGGCTGTGGTGCCGGCTGGCGGCGCGGCAATGGAATCGGGTTTGGGCGTCAGGCTGGGGAACATGCCTGAACCGAACAAGAGAACGCCGATGAAGTTGATGTCGTCACCCGTGGGAGATCCGGCTGAGACGTTGGGCTCCGAACGCAGGTAGGCGATGAGAGCTTTGGTGTCGTCATCACTCAATTGCCCAAAGGACAGGAGCGACATGAAGCCAAGCATCTGACCATCTTTGTTCACCCCATAGCGGAGGGCGCGAAAAATTTCGCCGTCGCTATAACTTGCTATCTTGCCGCCCGGAGTCAGATTCTCGGCGGCAAGCCGCCCCATGAAACCGAAACCCTCTCCCGCCGCGATGTCATAACCGCCGGAGAGCGGAAACTTTTCGCCTGACTTGCCATTGGCATCCACTTTACCGTGACAGCCCACGCAGCCAATGTCAGCCAGATATTTGCCGCGCGCGATCTGCGCCGCCGTGCCTTCTACTTTTAAAGATGGCGCGGGCTTCGCGCCGGAAAAGTACAACGTGGCAATGCCCTTGCCGCCCATGAAAACGACGGCAATCAAGATCAGCGTGAGCAAACCGGCTCCGAGTCCACCGGCGATCTTCACCCACATTTTTGGGGAGCGCACCGCTCGCCACGTAAGCCAGCCCGCGCCGATGGTGAATATAACGACAACAAGGAAGATAAGAATGTTTACGAACATGAGTCTGTCTCCTGAATTAAAACCAACGCGGTTTATGCAGTCACTTTCGCCGCCGCTTCGCGAGCGAACATAGCGCCTGTGACGATGATGAGGATATGGACGACGATGAAAGTGATGTAGCCCACTGCGTCATACCCTCGGGCGATCAAATACAAATCATCCACAATCCCGTGAAAGACTTCCATCCATACGATGAACCAAGCCGCGCTGACATGTTTGAGCGGATTGCGCGAAGCCCAAAGGGCATAAACGCCTATCACTAGCATATCCATAACGAAAGCTGTCCAGCCATCCACAAATGCTTGGGTAGCAATCTTGTCAGTAAATCCAAAGCGGCTGCTGTACATCTGTGGGTTAATGAATACGCCATACAAATTCGCCAAGGCAAGCAGAAGATAAAACCCGCCGACGATGCGAAACCACCATTTGAGTTTGTTCATTGTAAGAATCTCCTTGTTAAGTTGAATGTGTTGACATCAGTCTACGGGCGAATCTGTCCCGCCGTCATGGGGCAGGTGTCCCGATTCATCGGGAGGAATCAATCGGAGGATGCAACTTGTTCGCGAATTTTATCCGCAACACTTAACGCGGACAGAGGTGGTGGTGAAGAGGCTTCGAGTAACTTAGCGGGAGAGGGACTGAGACGAAATGTAGATTTTAGAAGTAAGCAACCATACGCCAATCAAGTTGAGGAACAGCTGCGAGCTTAGTTGAGGGGCGTAGCCGCCCGCCAAAATTAAGAGGACGGGCAACACGCTGAGGCGGCTTGCGATTGCGTCAAGGCGCGAGCGCGATCCGTCATTTATTGCAGCGAATGATCGGGGTCGCGCTGGGGGACAATCTCTTGGCTCAACTCAAATGCCGACGTTAACTCGCGCGTGCGCCGCACGACGCGCGTTTCGAGTTCTTCATGCGAAGCGAGCGGAGCATTTTGAAACATTCTACCGCTTGAGCCCACACTCCAGCCACTCAAACGATTCGCGGTGTAATGTTTCCAGCATATCCGCTGGCG
>CAYYCF010000144.1:0-6255 GCA_964470235.1 uncultured Anaerolineales bacterium
TCTAACGCGGCGGCAAACGGCTCGATCATATCAACCCTTTCGCTCTGGCAAATACTTCAAAAGCTTTGCGGGTCCGTATTTTTTGCTCAAGCTTCCAGCTGGCCAGGGCCTCCCAGTTTCCGCCTGCTTGCTTTCCGGTTCGCTTCCACGTTTCGTACAGCGAGGCGAATATGCTCATTGCCTCTGCATCCGTCATCATCTTCAGCCGCGCATCGCGCTCGGCGGCGGTGATCTTATTCACTTCGGCGTAGCCAGCCAGAGTTTGCAGAACGATGTCGCGGTCGAGTTTGGATCGAATGCGATACTGCGCTTTCGTTTCCTTCATTTGAGGGGCGCGTTTGCGTTTGCCTGGCATGAGATAATCTCTGAGACAGATTGTAATGAGATGAGGAAGAAAAGGCAAGCATAAATTAGACTGACATGCATTCCTCTCCGCAAATCTGTATAATCCCTCCCATGCTGGAAGCCCTCAAGGCAACGAAAAATCTGAGAAGTAACCGCGTCTATCCGCGTTTACACCTGCCCTCACACTCCGCTCCGCTTCGGGGACTATCGTTGCGGGCGGTGAAAGGGTCTGCGGCCCTTTTCATTCTCTCCCTCCTCCTCGCCTCTTGCTCCTCCGCCGCGCACGCTCAACTTCCGCCTACTGTTAACACTACTGGCGAGACGGCGACTCCCCCTCGCTCCCTGGCCCCAGCGTTACCTCACACCCCCACGTCCGCCATCACCCTTACTCCGCTCCCTTACACTCCTTCCCCTCCGTGCAGTGAGCAGAGCGGCGCCATCATTACGGATCAATTTGACTCTGAGACCCTCGGCTATTCCATGTCCATGCGAATTTACCTGCCGCCGTGTTATGAAGATCGGGAACGGGAATCATATCCGGTGCTGTATCTGCTTCACGGCCTGAATATGGACGAGACGGCCTGGGACGAGATCGGCGTGGATGAAACGGCGGACGCGCTGATCGCGTCCGGCGAGATTCCGCCGCTGATCATCGTCATGCCCCGCGACCGCATTGACGATCGCTTCGGCGCAGCGCTGGCCGATGAACTCATCCCTTTCATTGATTCTCATTATTTCACCATTGCCGACCGCGATCATCGCGCGCTGGGCGGAATGTCGCGCGGCGCCGGCTGGACGGCGCACGTTGGCTTTCAACACCCCGCCCTGTTCAGCGCGTTAGGCATGCACAGCCTCGCCATCTTCTATGGCGACGAAACGAGAGTGAGCCGTTGGCTCGATGCCGCTCCGCCTGACCTGATGCCGCGCATTTACATTGACATTGGACAGAAAGACTCGCTCGTGCCGTCTGCCGGTTGGCTGGACGCCGTGCTGAGCAAGCGGAATATCCCGCACGACTACCTTCTTAACCCTGGCTCGCACACCCGCGCTTATTGGGCCGAGCATCTGCCGGAATATTTGCGATGGTATACTGCGGGTTGGTGACCGAATAGACACTCCGTGTCGGATACCAGTACCGACCTCATTTCGCGCAAAAACGTCTCTTGTGCTAAATTACTGGGACGATCTCTCATAATAGGAGCACCCATGAAGAAAGTTTCCACAATGGAACGGTTGCGCTACGCTTTTGACAACTACATGTCCAAGGGCACCATGGCCCTCATCGGCGGTCTGGCCGTCTTGTCGCTGTTAGTGGTCCTTATCGCCGCCGCTGTCATCTCCGTCGGCAAGATCACGCAATCAGACGGCGGCACGGTTAGTTTCGGCGAAGCGGCCTGGTTGAGTCTTACGCGCACCCTCGACTCCGGCACGTTTGGCGGCGACACCGGCACCGGGTTCCGCCTGGTCATGTTAGCGGTCACGTTTGGCGGCGTCTTCATTATCAGCGCCCTCATCGGCGTGCTGAACAACGGCCTCGAAGGCCAAATGAGCAACCTGCGCAAAGGCCGCTCGCGCATCATCGAAAGCAATCACACCGTTATTCTCGGCTGGTCGCCGCAAGTATTCGCCATCATCTCCGAACTGGTCAATGCCAATGCTAATCAAAACAAGCCGTGTATTGCCGTCATGGGCGAAAAGGACAAAGTGGAGATGGAAGACGAAATCCGCGACCGGCTGGGCAACACTGGCCGCACGCGAATCGTCTGCCGGTCCGGCAGCCCGATGGATATCCACGATCTGGAAATTGTCAGCCTGGATACGGCCCGCTCGATCATCGTCCTCTCACCGCAAGGCGACGACCCCGACTCCGCGGTGATCAAAACAATCCTGGCCATCACCAATGGTCCTGGCCGCCAATCCAGCCCCTACCATATTGTCGCGGAAATTCACGACCAGCGAAACATGGAGGTGACGAAGATGGTCGGGCGCGACGAAGTGGAACTGGTGCAGGTGGGCGATTTGATTTCACGCATCACCGTGCAAACTTGCCGCCAATCCGGTCTCTCGGTGGTGTACACCGAACTGCTCGACTTCGGCGGCGACGAAATTTATTTCAAAGAAGAACCGGCGCTCGTCGGCCAGAAATTCGGCGACACCTTATTGGCCTACGAAGACTCGACCGTTATCGGCCTGCGCCCCGCCGGTGGCGGCGCGCTCCTCAACCCGCCGATGGATCGGGTGATTGAAGCCGGCGATCACCTCATCGCCATTTCTGAAGACGACGACACGATCAAACTCTCCGGACTGAACGATTTCGATATTGATCAATCTGCGATCCGCGCGGCCAAATCGGCCAAACCCAAACCGGAGCGCACGCTCATTCTGGGATGGAACTGGCGGGTGCCAACCATCATCAACGAACTGGACAATTACGTCGCGCCCAAATCGAGTGTCATAGTGGTGGCGGACTACGCGGACGGCAAAGACGAGATCAAAGCCAAATGCCCGAACCTCAAGAACCAGACTGTGGCCTACGAAATGGCCGACACCACCGACCGACGGGTGTTGGATAGATTGAATATCCCGAAATACGATCGAGTCATCGCCATGGCCTCAGATGGAATAGACCCACAACAAGCCGACGCGCGCACGCTGATCACTCTCCTGCACCTGCGCGACATTTCCGACAAAGGCGGGCACGACTTTTCCATCGTCAGTGAAATGCTGGACATCCGCAACCGCGAACTGGCCGAAGTCACCCGCGCCGACGACTTCATCGTCAGCGAAAAACTGGTCAGCCTGATGCTGTCACAGATTTCGGAGAACAAAGAATTGAACGCCGTGTTTGCCGACATTTTCGACCCCGAAGGCTCGGAGATATACTTGAAACCGGCTGAAGACTTCATGGCCTTGGGCCAGCCGGTGAATTTCTACACAGTGGTCGAGGCCGCCCGCCGCCGGGGCGCCATCGCCATCGGCTACCGCATCAAAGCCGACGCCAACGACGCGTCGAAATCGTACGGTGTGGCCGTCAACCCGGATAAATCGCGGAAAATAACTTTCGCAGAAGGTGATAAAGTTGTTGTCATTGCGGAGAATTAATCACGAATGACACGAATAGCCGAATAACACGAACGAGAAAAATATTCGTGGCATTCGTCTATTCGCGCCATTCGTGATAGAAAACCCTATGCCCACTGATCTCACCGGCAAAATCTTCGGGTCATACAAATTAATCGAGCAGCTTGGGCGCGGCGGCATGGCCTCGGTCTACCGCGGCTATCAAGAGTCCATTGACCGCTCGGTAGCGGTGAAGGTATTGCCGCCCGAATTCCTGCACGACCCGAATTTCACCGCGCGATTCTTGACCGAAGCGCGCACCCTGGCCAAGCTAACCCACCCCTCTATTTTGCCGCTGTACGATTTCGGCACGGCCAACGACGTGCCGTACATCGTGATGCCGTTGATGTCCAACGGAACGCTGTCCGACCGCTTGGGCCAGGGGCCGCTCGCTCCCGCCGAGGTCGTTCGCATTCTCACGCCCGTCGCCGCCGCGCTCGATTACGCGCACACGCAGGGCGTTCTGCATCGCGACGTTAAACCCAGCAACGTCCTGTTCGATCAACGCGACACACCTTTCCTGGCGGATTTTGGAATCGCCAAAGCGCTGGAGTCCACCTCCGGCCTCACCGGCACCGGAGTCGTCGGCACGCCCGATTACATGAGCCCGGAGCAGGCGCGCGGCGAACAGCTGGATGGCCGCTCGGATTTGTATTCGCTGGGCGTGGTTGTCTTCCAGTGCCTGACCGGCACGCAATTGTTCAAGGCCACCACACCGCTCGGCGTGATGTTGAAGCACGCCACCGAGTCGCCGCCGCCCCTGCGCGCTTCGCGTCCCGACCTTCCGCAAGCCATGGAAGAGGTGATGCAAAAATCGCTCGCCAAGTATCCGAATGAACGTTATCAGACCGCGAGCGAATTCATTGCCGCGCTGAACACGGCGGCGCGGGGCAAAGATGCCACGACGGTCGAACCGAAAGTTTCCTTCGGTCTGGCCACGATGGTCGAGGCGCCGGTGCACACCGGCAGCGCGCAGCCGCGCACCACCGTGCTCCCCTCGGACGCGAAAGCGCCCCCGGCACGAGCGACCGCGCCGCCCGCCGAGAAAAGAGGCGTCGGCGGGGTGTTGCTGGGCGGCGGAGTGGGCATGATCGTGGGGATCATTGTGATCTTGGGAGTGGTGATTTGCTTGTGCGTCGGCGTATACGCGATCGGCACGGCGGCCATGACGCCAACGCCGACTGCGACTCAGCCGCTGCCCACCGCCACGCCCGTGCCGCCGACGCCAACCCCCGTGCCCTATCTGCTCTTCGACGATTTCTCTGACCCGAACAGCGGCTGGAGCACGTTTACCAGCGATAGCAGCACGGTGCAATACAACAACGGCGAAATGTCAATCGCCATTTTCAAAACCGAATGGTTCGCCTGGAGCAATCCAGAATCGAACTTCTCGGACGTTTACATCGACGTTACGGCGATCAACAGAGGCGGCGCGTCGGACACTATCTTTGGAATCATGTGCGACTACACTAACAAAGGCGACAACTACTATTACGCCGGCATTGACGGCAGTGGCCGCTACGCCATTCTCAAATACGACGGCCAAGACACCTGGCTAACCGGCAAGGGCGATTGGGCGCGTTCCGATCTCATCGTCCCCAACGCCGAGACCTACCACATGGCCTTGGGCTGCGGCCAGAACGTGCTGACGTTGTACGTGAACGATCACTTGGTCGACAGCGTGAGCGACACTACGTACTCCTCCGGCGACGTGGGTGTATTCGTGTGGACGAGCAAGCAATCCAAAGCGGAAGTGCGGTTTGACAATTTTGCGGTCGTTGCACTCCCTTGAGTTCAACCGCAGAGAGATTCCGTCAACGGATGAAACGAATTGAACGAATTTGTTTTAGGACTTACGCAGTTCAGACCGATAGGAACCACAGATTTCACGGATTACACTGATTTTTTTATCGCCTCCATCTGTGAAATCCGTGTAATCTGTGGTTGCTTTTCATTCAACTGCGTAACTCCTATGTTTTTTAATTCGTTTCATCCATTGAATCCGTAGACGAATAACTGCCTTCCGCGTTCTCTGCGCGCTCTGCGGTAAAATGCCCCTCCTGACTTTACAAGAAGCCCTCTCGCTTCGCGACTCCCTGCGCTCACAAAAACGCAGCCTGGTTTTGACCAACGGCATATTCGACCTCCTGCACGTCGGGCATTTAGACGCTCTCGAGCAGGCGCGCGGCTTGGGCGAGGCGCTGTTCGTCGGCGTGAACGGGGACGACTCGGCGCGCAAACTTAGAGGCGAAGGGCGGCCCTTTGTCCCCGCGGTCGAGCGGGCGCGATTGGTGGCCGCCCTCTCCTGCGTGGACGCCGTCATGCTCTTCGACGAACTCACCGCCGACAATTTACTGCGCGCCCTCCGCCCCGAACACTATGCCAAAGGCGGCGACTACTCCGGCAAAGTTCTGCCGGAGCGTGAAACGGCGGAAGCCGTCGGCGCAACCATCACCCTCATCCCGTTCCTGCCGGATCACTCCACGACGGCCTTGCTGGCCCGCATCCGCGCCAACTTGAAAGAAGATTGAACCACTGAGCGCACGGAGAACACAGAGATATTTTGATTTCCTCTCCGTGCTCTCTGTGTTCTCTGTGGTGAATAAGTTTTGACCTCAACCGCATCCCAACCTTCCTCCGAACTCCCCTCCATCGCCCGCAGCGCCTCCATCATCGCGTTAGGCAACATTGCCAGCCGGGTGCTCGGCTTGGTGCGCGAAACGGTGAAGGCTCACCTCTTCGGCGCAAGCCGGCAAGTGGACGCGCTCAACGTCGCCCTCATCCTGCCGA
>CAYYCF010000145.1:0-4223 GCA_964470235.1 uncultured Anaerolineales bacterium
TGGAGCACCGCGCGGCGCGGTTGAGTCAGTTTGTAGCCGCGCGCGGCGAGAGTTTGCGAGAGAGTCGTTTCGTCGAGCATGGAAGGCAGGTTATTGCTAATTGAAAACTGTTTTCAGTACGGGCAGGCAGGATAACAGCGTGAAGGAGGGCTGTCAAGGGTTGAGGGTATACTCATGCTGTGAACAAGAATCACCGCCTGGCCGTCATTGACCTCGGCTCCAACGCAGTTCGCCTGCTCCTGGCCGATTACCAGCCTGGAGTGGCTTTCAAGTTCGTCGAGACTGCCCGCCGCCGCGTGCGCCTCAGTGAGGGCATGGGTGAAGAGAACGCGCTTCAACCGGCCGCCGTCGAACGCACCGTCGCCGTGCTGAAAATGTTCCGCGAGTATTGCATTTCTAAAGGCGCGGGCCACATAATTGCTGTGGCCACGGCCGCCGTGCGCGACGCCGCCAACCGCGAGGAGTTCTTGGCGAAAACGCGCGCCGGGGCCGGGTTGGATTTTCGCGTGCTTAGCGGCGAGGAGGAGGCGCGCCTCGGCGTGATCGCTGCGAGCAATAGTCTGGGTCTGCGGGAGGGTTTGGCGTTGGAGGTGGGTGGCGGCAGCGCGCAGGTGAGTGTTGTGCATGAAGGGCAATTTCAACGCGGGGCCACTTTCCCGCTGGGCGCGGTTCGTTTGACGGAATCATTTTTCAAGAGCGATCCGGTCGGCGCGGCGGAATTTGATCGTCTTCGCGCTTTCATCGCCGGGATTTTTGATGAGGCCGAGTGGATGGCGTTGACCGGCGGCAAGTGTGTGGGACTGGGCGGCACCGCCCGCGCTCTGGCGGCCATTGATCGCGAAGCGCGCCGTTATCCGTTGAATTTGGTCAACGGCTACGAGCTGGAATTGCCGCGGCTGGAAAATCTGATCGCCATCATGCGCGAACTTCCGGCGGCGGAGCGCGTTATGAAATTGCCGGGACTGAAGCCTGACCGCGCCGATATTATTTTGGCCGGGGCGATAGTGGCGGCGGCGGCTATGCACCGCGCCGGCGTTGATCGTCTGCTGGTGTGTGAGCAAGGCGTGCGCGAAGGAATCTTTTACCAGGAGTTTCTCAAACCCCCGGCCTCACCCGTGATCCCTGACCTGCGGCGATTCAGCGTGTTGAACGTCGCGCGGCGTTACACTAACGACACAATGCCGGTGGATCGCGCCGCCGAAATTGCGCCATCTCGTGTCGATCAACCCCCCGATTCTTTCAGCCTGGAAGATCGCGACTGCCTGTGGGCTTCGGCGCAACTACGGGCGCTACAAGGCCGGGCGGGCGATGACGACCTGCGCGCGGTGATTCTCGGTGAAGGCTTGCCAGGATACACGCACCGCGAGACCGTGTTGATCGCGTTGTTGTCTACCTCCAGGCCAGGCAAGCCCATTTTCGGAAAATATGCCGGTCTGTTCGAGCGCGGCGAAGAGGATCGTTTGGCGCGGCTGGCGGCGGCGATGGGTGGAATGAAAATTATCTGACGATAGCCGACCCGTACGGCGCGGTGGTGGGTGGGTTCGGTTCGCGGTTGTTGGTGACGGCGGCGATAGCCCGGTCGAGGTAGATGACTTTCGGGATTCGCCGTTGAGCGGTAGCGTCGTCCAATGCGCCAGCGTAGCGGATGACCCCCTCCCGATCGACGACAAAGAAGTGCGGCGTGGTTACGGCGCGATACAGGGTGACTACTTCTCCCGCCGCGTCGAGCAGGATCGGATACTTCACTTGCCGCACGTCGGCTTCGTACCGCAGTTCGCTCTCCGGTTCGTTGGAGTTCGAAGCGACGCCTACCACCACAATGCCTAGCTTTTCCCACGCGTGATGACGATAGACAAGCACCAGGTCGGCGCGACGGCTCCACGGGCACTCTGCCGACCAGAAATTGAGCACCACGATGCGCCCCTGCGCCTCAGACAATCTAAAGCGCCCACCGTCGAGCGTGTGCAGTGAAAAATCGGGCGCGGGACGTTTGATAAGCGGTTGAGTCATGGAAGCCATTCCGGTAAATACGCCGCCGATACGAGTTTGCGCCCGTTAGCGCCATCTTTGTCAATCATCCAAATCTCCGGCGGGCTGGAGGGGTCCGTAACGTCGAAGCGCATGAACACGATTGACGCCCCGTCGGGACTCCACACAAACGCGCTGTGGTTATAAAACGAATCGTCGGTCAGTGGATGCGCATCCGAACCGTCAGCCCGCATCAACCACAACTGCCGCCCTGGCGTCCACTGATCTTGCACCAGTGCTTTGCGGCCAAACGCAATCCATCCGCCGTCGGGTGAATACGCGGGCGAGCCGTCTTCCACCAGCGCATCGCCCGAAAGATTCTGCACGGCGTTGGTGGCAACGGTCACACGCTGAAGGTGGCTGAAGAATCGATCCGTGTGTTCGGGCGGCGAAGTGCTGTTCGGATCGGGAGTCGGTTCGGGCGGGAACACAATTTCCGGATAGACAATGTACAGGCTGTCGGGCGACCACGTTCCCATGTCTCCCGAACTATCGGGGATCAGGGTGGTGAATTGCGCGGCGAAATCGTACACGGCAATGGCCTGCACTGTCCCGTCCAAGTAACCCAAGCGCCCGTCGGGCGCGAAGCCTGGCAAGCGAGTGACGTGAGTTGCATCCGGCGCCGGGTTCAGCGTTTGTCCTGTCGTAAAGTCGAGCACTTCCACTCTGGGTTGCTCCTGTCCGCCTGAAGAAAGCGGATAACGCTCGAAGGCTAAACGCTTGCCGTCGGGCGAGAACGCCGGCGCGGCGCACAACGCGTCCGGGCAAAGCAAGACGTCGGCGGCGTTGTTGCCATCGCGATCCACGCGCCGCAGATCAGCGCCGCCGTCGGCGCGCAGCGCGCTGTAAACAATCTGCGCGCCATCGGCGCTGACGGCAAATTCGCGCACGCCGGCCGTTTCGTTTGTTATTTGCGTCAACTCTCCGCCGGCGACCGGCACCGCCCACACGTTCGCTGCCTCATTGGTTCTCAAAAGAAAGGCTACGCGCGGCCCGCTGATGGTGAATTCCCAAGCGCGCCGGAACAACAGCGGCAAGCCGCGATCCGTTTTGGCGCCGGATGTCAGCGCCACACGTATCGCTCCCGACGGCCATTCCGTTTGCGGCGTAAAGCGGACGACATTCCCCGACCCACTAAACTCACCGGCTACTCTCGGATCGATCTGTAATCGGCTCTCGACCGAGGCGCGATCCATCGTGTGGCTAAACGTGATTGTGATCGGCGACCTGGACGACGCCCCGCCGCCTTCGGGCGTGACGCCGACGATTCGCGGCAGGCCGAAGCTCAATGCCAGCGCCAGCCCGGCGATCAAACCGAGCGCGGCGATCGCCAACACTCGCGGCATTGCGGACGGGCGGCGGTAGCGATCCATGCGAAGATTATAGACGGTCAACTGCGAAGATTGTAATGAGTAAAACGTAATGAGTAATGCGTATTGCGTATGCGCTCATCCAATGTGACCGACTGCGACGCAGTAAAGGAAGGCGGTTGAAATACATATATAATCCCTCTCGGATTGGAGGAACCCCCTATATGACCAGATTACGTCTCTCTCTAGGACAGATGGATGTGGCGCTAGGCAGGCCGGACGAAAACTTTGCGCGTATGCGCGAGTGGACGGCGGCGGCGGCGCGCAACGGCTCGGCGCTCGTGGTCTTCCCCGAATTGTGGAGCACGGGCTACGATCTTGAAAATTGGCGGAAGCATGCCGCGCCCTTGGGCGAGGGGTTGTTCGCGGAGTTGGCCGAGCTGGCGCAGGAATTCAAGATCAGTATCGCCGGATCGATTCTCGAAGCGCGAAACGGCAAGGCGTACAACACGCTTGCGCTTTACGATGCCGGGGGGAAAATGCAGGCGGTTTATCGCAAACTGCATCTGTTTCGTCTAATGGAGGAGGAGCAGTGGCTCGCGCCGGGTGAAGAGGCCGTGGCGACCGACGCCGCCTGGGGGCGCACCGGACTGGCGATCTGCTACGACCTGCGTTTCGTGGAGTTGTTCCGGCTTTACGCCCTAGGCGGGGCGAAGATTGCGCTCCTGCCCGCCGAATGGCCGAGCCGCCGGACGGCGCACTGGCAAACGTTGATACGCGCCCGGGCGATTGAGAACCAAATGTTCGTCGTGGCCGTCAATCGGGTTGGAACGTCGAAGGGCGAGCATTTCGGCGGGCGGTCGGCGGTGATTGATCCGTGGGGCG
>CAYYCF010000145.1:4323-6211 GCA_964470235.1 uncultured Anaerolineales bacterium
AGGACGCGCTCGCCGTCGGGGGTTTTGAGGCGCACGGGGCCGTTGAAGGGAGCGCGGTTGACGAAGGTGATCGGCGTGCCGGGGATCAATTTGATCTCGGCCAGGTAGCGCAGTTTCTCCGGCGTGTGGTTGCGGATGCGGCGCAATATCCCATACGTGCCGATGGAAAATTGCAGTAGGCTTTCGTCGCGAACTACGGGCATCAGTCCGTCTTTGGTGGGGATGGGGTCGCCGTGCGGACAACGCGTGGGGTAGCCCGCTAGCTCGTCCATGCGATCTTCAAATTCGTCGTTGATGGCGGCGTCGAGTCCATGCGCGTGCATGTGCACTTCGTCCCACCCGAACTTCATCACGGTGACCAGGAAAGCTTCGAGCAAACGGTGGCGGCGGATGGAGCGCAGGGCCTCGCGTTCGCCGTTCAGCGTAAGGCGCATACCTTTGTAGGGTTCGCGTTTGATGTAACCTTCGCGCGCGAGGCGGCGGATCATGCGCACGACGGCCGGTGGTGTCACTTCTAGCTTGTTGGCCAGGGAGGTGGTAGTGACTGGCTCGTCGGTAGACGATTGCAGGCGGTACAGTTCGGCCAGGTATTCGCGGCGGGCGTGTGTGATCGAGTCGGCGGCCTCCCCGTTGGCAAACGGTTCGAGCGCGGAGACCGGCTGCACGGCGGCGTCTTCATCCAGCCCGCAAAATCCTTTGGATTGATCGCGGTTAATTTCCAAGTTGACCTCAGAGACGAATCGAGTTAACTAAGTTGACTTGATTATTGAGATACATATAGATAATATACCCTAGAGTAATCTTACTTTCAAGGACGGGAATCTCTAAATGTTGGTTTCACTGTTGGTGACGTTACGGGAAGGTCTGGAAGCGGCGTTGATCGTCGGAATTGTGTTCGGGTATTTGCGAAAGACGGGCGAGTCGCCGCAGTACGCGCGCTGGGCCTGGGCGGGCGTGATTTCCGCCGTTGCGTTGAGCGCGGCGCTGGCAGTCGGCATTATGGCAGTGGGCGCAGAACTGGAAGGCCGCGCCGAGCAGTTGTTTGAAGGCGCAACGATGTTCTTGGCCGTTGGGGTGTTGACGTGGATGATTTTTTGGATGCGCACGCAGGCGCGAACCATGAAGGCGTCGCTCGAAGGCAAAGTGCAGAGGGCAGTGATGAACGGCGCGGCGTGGGGACTGTTCGCGCTCACCTTCTTATCCGTTTTCCGCGAAGGCGTGGAGACGGCGTTGTTCCTGGGGGCAGCGGCCTTTCAAACGACCGGATGGGAAACGCTCGTCGGCTCGGTGCTTGGGCTGGGCTTGGCGACCGCCATCGGATACTTCATCTACGCGTCGACGGCGCGCATGAACGTGCGATTGTTCTTCGACGTGACCAGCCTGCTCTTGCTGGTGTTCGCGGCGGGGCTGTTCATGCATGGTGTGCACGAGTTTCAAGAGGCCGGGCTTCTGCCGGAGATCGTCGAGCAGATGTGGGATACGAGCGCGTTTATCAGCAAGCAATCGGTGATCGGACAGTTTTTGCGGACGTTGACCGGGTACACGCCCGCGCCGTCTCTGGTGGAAGTGCTCGCCTACGTGGGCTATTGGTTGGTGACCCTCAGCGGCGTACGTTGGTGGACGGATCGGTTAGCGGCGATGACCGTGGCGGCGACGATTTAGTCTTTCCCAATTTCATCTCCGAGAGCGCAGAGATTGATCTTTGCGCTCTTTTTGTTTATCATCGCCGCCCAGATCGGTTTGAAGTGTTGCCCGTCTAATCCGCGCCCAACGTTTTTCTAAACCCGACCTTTGTTCCGTTTGCAGGCAGAAGAAGGTTCGGGATTGAGACAGCGTTTCCGGGCGGATTAGTTTCCTTAAGTCTGCAAAGTTGATGTAGCTGAGTCAA
>CAYYCF010000146.1:0-1188 GCA_964470235.1 uncultured Anaerolineales bacterium
GAAAACAACCACGTGATGCGGTCGGCCATAAGTTTGATGCCGTTGGGAAACAATGACTGCGGCGACCAGGCCGACACCGTGACTTGCGACGGCAACCGCAAGCCGACCAAGAGCATACTCCCCAATGCCAGCAGTGTAGCCAGCACCGGCGCCGCCCCGGACAGGCCGCGCATGGTTCGCGGCAAAAATGCTCCCGCCGCCGTGACCGCCGCGCCAGCGAGGAGGATGATGATCGGAAGGAGAGGGGTCATGTGAAGCGGAATTGTAGCATGGATGGCCTTATAATCCCCTCATGCCCGTCCTCCTCTCCCTCTGCTCCGACCTGTTCTTTGCCGTGCAGATTCAAAACGCAACGAAATCGCTGGGCTGGGATTGGCTCAACATCGAAAGCGAGGATCAGATTCCGGCCCGGCCGCCGCTCACGCCGCGCCCGGGGTCGGCTTCGCAGACCGACCCGCCAGGACACAACTTTGTGGCCTACGTCGTCGAAATCAACCCGGCGCTGATCGTAGTTGAATTGAACAGCCGGACTCTGCCGTGGGAGGCGTGGGCCCTCGCGGCCAAAACATCGCCGGCCGTGCGGCGGATTCCGATCCTCGCCTTCGGGTCGCACACCGATCTCGATCAGCGCAGCCGCGCGCTGGGGGCGGGGTGCGACGCGGTGTTGGCGCAGGGGCGGTTCGTGTCGGCGATGGCGGAACTGATTCAAAAGCACGCCCGCCAGCCCGATCCTTCGGCGGCGCAGGCCGCGGCCGAGGGCGCGCTGTCCGAATCGGCGAAGCATGGAATCGAACTGTTCAATCGCGGCGAATATTTTGAGGCGCACGAAGAACTGGAGCGGGCCTGGAACGAGGAAACCGGGCCGGGGCGCGAACTGTATCGCGGCATTTTGCAGATCGCGGTGGCCTATCTGCAAATCACGCGGCGCAACTATAATGGCGCCATCAAGATATTCCTCCGCGCCCGTCAGTGGCTCGACCCCCTGCCCGACGTGTGCCGCGGGTTGGACATCGCCGCCCTGCGCCGCGATGCCGCCGGAGCGCGGATGACGCTCGAAGCGTTGGGAGCGGAGGGCATTGCGGAGTTTGATCTCTCTTTGCTCAAGCCTGTGGAATTGACAACGGATGAAACGGATTTAAACGGATAAGAAAAAATATCCGTTCCTATCCGTTCCATCCGTTGTCAAAA
>CAYYCF010000146.1:1288-6182 GCA_964470235.1 uncultured Anaerolineales bacterium
ATTTAAACGGATAAGAAAAAATATCCGTTCCTATCCGTTCCATCCGTTGTCAAAAAACCTTGAACGAGCAAATCCTTCACCTCGACCCGCACGACGACTATCACTCGGCGCGTGACAAGATCGGCTGGGCGCAGACGGACCGCATCCTGCTGGTGTGGCCGCCGCGCGCGCCCGCGCCGTTGTTCGCCCGCCAGCTTGATTTGTACTTGCTGCAGCGCCACGCGGCGCGGCTGGGCGCAAAACTGGCCCTGGTCACCGACGACCCGTCCGCTTGCGATTTCGCCGACGCCCTCGGCATCGCCGTGTTCGATTCGGTGGACGACAGCCACTTGCATCCGTGGCGCTCACGCCGCCCCCTGCCCCCGACGCGCATCCGTGAACCGCGCATCTCCCCTCGCCGCCCCGACGACGACGCCCCCATCTTCAAACTGACTCCGCCCCAATGGATGCAATCGGAACGCCTGCGTCAATTCATCGGCGGCTTGTCCTTTGCCGTCGCCATCGGCGCGATCATGATCATGCTGGCCGTCGTGCTGCCGGGCGCGCAAGTCACGCTCGTTTCGCAGGGGCAGACGATCATCGCCAAAACGTCCATCACGGCCGACCCGGCGCAAACTGAAATTGATTCCGTCAACGGACTCATTCCGGCCAAGACGGTCACGGTCACGGTGTCCGGCGCGGCGGAAGCCGCCACCACCGGCACGGTGGACGAAGCCACCCAACGCGCCGGCGGCGCGGTCACGTTCACCAACCTCACCGCGCAAGTAGCGCGCATCCCGGCCGGCACGGCCCTTCGCACCACCGGCGGCGCGCCCATTCGATTCGTCACCCAAAAAGACGTTTCGCTCGACGCCAAACGCGGCGCAACCGCCGACGCGCCGGTGCTGGCCATTGATCCCGGCCCGACCGGCAACGTCGGCGCGGGGCTGATCAACAGCGTCGAAGGGCCGCTGGCGGTGCAGGCCGCCGTGATCAACTTGGAAGCGACACGCGGCGGCGAAGTGAAACAAGTGGCCTCGGTGACCGACGAGGATCGTGCTCGCCTCAAAGAAACTTTGCTGGCGCAATTGCGGGGGCAAGGCTACGCCGAACTTCTGGCTCAATTGAAAGCAGGCGAGTTCGCTCCCGCCGACGCTGTCCACGTGTCGGAGGCGCTGGACGAAACGTACAGCCACTTCGCCGGAGAGAAAACCGATACGCTCACGCTGGAAATGCGCGCCGATGTGAGCGCAACGGTAGTGAACGAAGCGGACGCCTTCGCCGTCGGGCGCGCAGAAATTGAATCGCGATTGGGGGATGAGCTGGTGATGTCGCCAGGCACGTTGACGTTCTCTCGCAGTGAAGGCGTGAGCGTGGACGATGCCGGGCGCGTGTCCTTCGACATCACCGCCTCGGCCGACGCCGTCGCCGCCATTGACCCCGAGGCCGTGCGCGCCGCCGCCCGCTGGCAACCGGCCGATCAGGCTGCCGACTCGCTCTATCGGCAATTTCCGATCGTCGCCAAACCGCAGATCACGATCTGGCCAGGCTGGTTTCCGCGCCTGCCCTGGCTGGCCTGGCGGATTGAGGTAAACATTGCGCCGGGAGAATGAACCACAGATTACACGGATTACACTGATCACATAATCCGTGAAATCTGTGTAATCCGTGGTTTCATCAAACATGCGAATCCTATCCATCGATCACGGCGACGCCCGCATCGGCTTGGCCCTCAGCGACGAAACGGGGCTGATCGCCCGCCCACTGCAAATCGTCAAACACACCTCGCGCCGGTCGGACGCCGAAACGATTGCCGCCATCGCCGTCGCGCAGCGCGTCGAGCGGATCGTGATCGGCCTGCCGACGGACGACGACGGGCGTGTCGGCCACCAGGCACGCAAAGTGCAGCGTTGGTCTGAAGCCCTCCGAAGCGCAACCAAAATCCCGATCGAATTCTGGGACGAATCGTTTTCCTCAAAGGACGCCGCAAATTCTGGAAAGAAAAAGCGGCGCGGCGAGCCGGACGACGCCCGCGCGGCGGCGGTGATTTTGCAGAGCTATTTGGACGCGCCATCGAAAAAACCAGCTCGCAAAACAGGGCCGGCCGCCACGGCCCCCGACACCGATAACGGCACGGCCTTCTTGAATGGACACCTGCCTCAACTGTGCGCCCTCATAGCCGCAGGTATTGCCTTGCTGGCTCTGGCCGGTTGGCAGACGAATGCGCGGTTTCTGGCCGGGCAGTGGAGCGACACCATCCCCATGGCCCCCAGCACGGCGTTGGCCTTTCTCCTGCTCGGCGGCGCGCTGTTCAGTTCTGCGCGCTGGCCTGGTCAACGCGTGAGCCGGAACATTGCGCTGGCCGCATTGACTCTTGTCTCGTCCCTGGGTCTGCTGGTGCTCGGGCAATTAATCACCGGCGTTGATTTGGGCGTGGAGCAAGCGCTGTCCCGTACAAACGAGGTGCTCGGCCAAATGCCGCTCGGCCGCATGTCGCCGCTGACGGCCCTATCGTTTCTGTTGGAAAGCGCGGCGCTGTTTGTTTTTCTCGTCGGGCAAGGCCGGCGTCACGTCTTTACTGCCGCCGCTCTTCTCGCCGCTGGCGCAACCGCCGTCAACTTCATCGTGTTGACCGGCTACGCCTATGGCGAGCCTTTGCTGTACGGCGGTTCGACGGTCCCGACGGCTCTTCCGACCGCCGCCGCCTTTGCGTTGGTGGGTTTAGGGTTGATCCGGATGGCCGTCCATGACGTCCCGGCGTTGCGCGCCTGGAGCCGCGCTTCCCTGCGCGGCCGCCTGCTGCGCGCCTTCCTGCCTACCTTGTTGAGTCTCCTGCTCATCGAAGGCTGGCTGGAAGTCCGCCTTGAGCCGATCCTCCACATGAACTCGGCGCTGTGGCACTCTCTGGCAGCGCTGGCGGTAGGCGTCTTGATCTTGGCCGTCACCTGGTGGATAGCTGGGCGCACCGCCGATGCCATCGAGCAAGCGGAGGAGGCGCTACGGGAGAGCGAGGAGCGCTTTCGCAGTCTGTACGAGAATGCCACTATCGGCCTCTACCGCACCACCCCGGACGGGCGTACTCTGCTCGCCAATCCAGCCATTGTAAACATGCTTGGCTACGATTCCTTCCTGGAGCTGGCTGAGCGCAACCTTGAAAAAGACGGCAATCATGCCGATTATCCCCGCAGCCATTTTCGCGAGCAGATCGAACGCGATGGCGAGGTCAAAGGCCAGGAATCTATCTGGAAGAGAAAAGACGGGACGACGATCTTTGTGCGCGAAAGCACTCGGGTCATCCGCGACGCGCAGGGCAGAGCACTGTATTATGAGGGCACAGTCGAAGACATCACCGAACGCAAGCAGGCCGAGAGAGAATTGGCCGAACGCTCACGCCTGCTGGAATCGCTTTTCACCAACCACCTGACCTGCCTCGCGCTGCTCGATCGGGATTTCAACTTCATCCGCGTGAACGAAGCCTACGCGCGCGCTGGCGGACGCGAAGTGTCAGAGTTTCCGGGGCACAACCATTTCGAGTTCTACCCTTCGGAGGCTCAAACCATCTTCGAAGACGTTGTCAGGACCAAAAAGCCCTTTCAGGTATCTGCGCGGCCCTTTGTGTATGCCGACCATCCGGAATGGGGAGTGACGTATTGGGACTGGACTCTGGTTCCGCTCCTCGACCGCGCCGGGGAAGTCGAGTTTCTGGTGTTTTCGCTGAACGACGTCTCGGAGCGCAAGCGGGCGGAAGAAGCCCTGCACCACCATCTCGCCGAACTGGAAGCTCTGCACACCGTCTCGTCCGCCCTACGCACTGCTCAGAACCGCGACGAAGCCCTGCCCATTTTGCTCGACGAAACCCTGGCCGCGCTCGAAACCGAGGCTGGCGTTATCTGGCTCTACTATCCCGAACACGACGAACTGCGCACCGCCGTTGCCCGGGGCTGGTTCCGGGAATTGAGCCAAACCCCGATGAAACCCGGCGAGGGCATTGGCGGCACGGTATTTGCCAACGGGCAGACCTACATCTCCGTCGAATTCCGGAGCGACCCGACTGCCCGCGCCACGACTCGTGGGAAAGTGCCGCCCGGCTGGGGCGGCGCGTGCGTGCCAATCCGCTCCGGCGCGATCACGGTCGGCGTGCTGTTCGTCTCCGTGCCGCTCCCGCGTCAAATCACAACGGAGCAAGTGAAACTGCTCGAATCGCTGGCCGAGATGGCCGGGGCCGCCCTGCACCGCATGCGGCTGTTCGAAGAGACCGTGCGCCAAGTGGAGCGCCTGCAAGCCCTGCGCGCCATTGACCAGGCCATCAGCGGTAATTTTGATTCGCGAATGACGCTGAATGTCATTCTGGAACAGGCCGCTGCGCAACTGCAGGTGGACGCCGCCGCGGTGCTGCTGCTCAACCCTCATGCCTACACGCTGGAATATGCCGCCGGACGCGGCTTTCGCGCGCACGACATCGAGCATAGCCAGGTGCGACTGGGCGAAGGGCAGGCCGGCCGCGCCGCGCTCGAGCGGCGCACTATTGTGATTTCAGATTATCGATTGCAGAGTGCAGATTTTCCGCAATCTGCGATCCGCAATCTGCAATCTGAGATGTTTGTTGCCTTCTGCGCCGCCCCGCTCGTCGTCAAAGGGCAGGTCAAAGGTGTGCTGGAGGTCTTTCAACGCGCCCCGCTCAACCCCAACCAGGATTGGATAAACTTCCTCGAAACGCTGGCCGGGCAAGCGGCCATTGCCATTGACGACGCGCAGCTCTTCGACGGCCTGCAGCGCTCCAACGTTGAGCTCTCGCTGGCCTACGACGCCACCATCGCCGGCTGGTCACACGCCCTCGACCTGCGCGACCGCGAAACCGAAGGCCACACTCAGCGCGTCACCGAGATCACCCTGCGGCTGGCGAAAGCCCTGGGCA
>CAYYCF010000147.1:0-6156 GCA_964470235.1 uncultured Anaerolineales bacterium
CGGGCGGCATCGGCTCGCGGGTCGTACCAGGCGTGATACAACTGCAAGAAAATCCACTGCGTCCAACGGTAGTATTCGGGCGTGGACGAATTGATCTCGCGGCTCCAGTCGAAGGAGATGCCGATCAACCGAAATTGACGCTTGTAATTCACGGAATATCTGGCGATCAACTTTGCCGGATTCGTTTTCATTTTGATCGCGGCGTTTTCGGCCGGCAGACCGAAAGCGTCCCAGCCCATCGGGTGCAGGACATTGTGCCCGCGCATGCGATAGAAACGGCTGAGCACGTCGGTCGGCACGTAGTTGCGGCAGTGCCCCACGCTCAGGCCATCGCCGGACGGATACGGGAAGAAGTCGAGAACGTAGGCTTTGGGCCGCTCGTCGGCGGGAGTTGTCTTGTACAGTTCGTCCTCTTCCCACTTCGTCATCCATTGCGCTTCGAAATCTTGCGGAATGTATTTATCTGAGTCGGCGCGCGCCGGTTTGCTCACGCGGCTTGTCTTCGGTTTGGACGCCGCCGTTTTCGTTTTGGCAACTGTTTTCTTTTTTGTGGCAGCCTTCTTCGCCATTTTCTTTGTCTTTGTATTTTTTGCTATCATAAAAAAATCCCCCTCATCCGTTCAGGGACGAAGGGGCCTCCGTGATACCACCCTGGTTCGATAGCGTATTTTGCTATCGCACTCGAAGCTATAACGGGCAGTCCCGTCCATCAATGGAGGCTCGGAGGCGAGTTCAGCCTGGAGCGCTCTCGCGTGCGCCGCCGGATTTACACTCTTTCAACCGGCTCTCTGGCGAGATGGCCTACTACTCCCCGTCAACGCTGTTTTGCGCACCTGACAGGTTTTCAAAAACCTGTCAGGTCTTTGTGGTGGACCCAGAGGGATTTGAACCCTCGACCTATTGCATGCCATGCAATTGCTCTCCCAACTGAGCTATGGGCCCAGATTTCCGATCACTATTCTATCGTGTCATTCAGCAAGTCGTCAATCACACCTTGCCCTATCGCATCAAGCAATCGCCTAACTTCCAGCGAATAGTAGTGAACGATGCAAACGCCTTTATACCCATCCCGCTTTTTGCCGCCGCTTTCTTTTCTTACACTTACTTTGATGAATTGGCTATGCGGCACACCTGTTACCTCAGACCAATACTCTTTCAGCGCGGTTTCGTCCATGCCTTCCGATATAGTTAATTGGCAGCGAAACTTGCTTTCATCAATATCAAATACTTCTCGCAGAATAGCCAACCATGCCCGAATAATCTGAGGGTCACTATTGCCGATAGAAAACTGGTCTTCAGCCTTTGTCCCTTCGCCCATATACAACGCCGAAGCCATCAGCATCAGCGCGTCGCGGTTCCCGGCCAATTTCTCGACAATCGGAGCCGCGTCTTCGCGCGCCGCCTCAATCCGGCGGCGCTTCATTTCTTTGTTAAAGCCTGCCGCGCCTCCCCACAAACCGCTGTGCCTGCCCCGCGCCGCCGCTTCCCGATCTTTCTCGATAATGCGCTGTTGCTCTTCGGGCGTGAGCAGAACGTCGCTGACCCAGTGGTTGAGCGTGCTTTTGGGAATGTCCACTCCCAACGCCTCGCAGATTTCACTATATGTTAACCCTTCATGGCGAAGCTCCCGCGCCCGCTCGCGCAAGCCATCTTCATAATCACGATAGGGTGCGCGAGACATTGGAGGAGAACTTTTGGAGTGGACCTGGAGGGATTTGAACCCTCGACCTCCTCAGTGCGATTGAGGCGCGCTCCCAACTGCGCTACAGGCCCAACGTGGTTGCGATTGTACCCGACGGGTAAGGGGCTGTCAAGGAAATTTGCGCGCGCGAGATGAAACGGCGGCGCATGATCCGTTCGGTTGCCTGTTTTTATTCTAGCCCAAAAGGGCTGTGCGGCTCTAAAGGCGCTTGAGGAAGCGGCGCGAGCGGCCGCGCGGGAAGGGCAAATTGAATAAACGTGTGCGCCAGTTGTGGGTGAAATGAATCGGCCGGAATACAAAAACAATCTTCCCAAAGCTCGGCACCCTCTGAGGGAACATGGAAAGTCCAATCGCTCAGTGGGTGGCCGATGGCAAGAGAAGAGCGATCCAGAGGAACTGAAGGAACGGTGGCAACCAAAGCGCGGGCTTGCTCACGCGCATGTGTATCTCGCGTATTGATCGAATGGCCGAGCGCTTTCAGCGCGGCGTTGAACGTTTCGGCAGAAGGCAAATACGCCGGCACGACGCGCGCAAGCGCAAACAGTTCTGCCCACGAGGCGGGCGATATGACGCCGCGCGAGTTGATCCCGATTGCGCCGCGAGCGGCGGGCAGGCTGAATGCATTGAGCGGATCGTAGGCGCGCTGTTCCAGCGGCGGCAGTGGCATCGGTTCAAGTTCGCGGACGAGGCCGCGTTGGATAAGAGCAGTGAGAGCGCGCGCGGGAACGACGGCGAGATCGTAACCGGAAATTTGATCGGCGGCGGCGACGCCGCTTGGCGGCAGATCGCGTTTGACCGCCACCCCGGTGGAGTCGGTGAACGCCGAAAGCAGGGTCGAATCGAGAGCGCGAGACAGAGCAAGAATGCGGATCGAATCCGTAGAGGCACGCCTTGCACCCGTCCCCCTGCGGTGTCGCAATCCCAACAGCCACCCCGCCCCACCGATTCCGGCCAGCTTAAGAAAATCGCGCCGTGTATATTTCACAGCGGGGAGTGTGGCTCAGAAACGAAAAAGCGTCAAGCCTTTTACACTCTTCAAGTCTCATGCTATACTGCCATCACGTCGGGGCGTAGCGCAGTTGGTAGCGCACCGCGTTTGGGACGCGGGGGTCGGCGGTTCAAGTCCGCCCGCCCCGACCAATATAGCCAGACGGAAGCAAACGGCATCCTGCATTTCAACAAGTCGGATGCGGTCTAACCGTCTGTGTCTATAGTGGTTGGTAGACCGGCACTGTAGTGAGTGGTTTGTTCGTCTTGTAAGCGGCAAGACGAAACCACTCTCGCAGAGCGGCCAAGTGCTATGACGATGCGCATGCGTACTCACCAGCTCCCGACCTATATCCCCCTCACTGAAGCCTCAAACCTCACCGGCCTGTCGATGCACGCATTAAGAGAGCACATCACGGCTGGTGTTGTCAAAGCCATAATGATCCATGGGGAATTGGCGGTGAGTAAACAAGGTGCGTTGCAAGTGGCAAGAGCCGACGTGCCAAAAGAAGATTTGCCAGAATACAAGCAGTTTAGGCGCTTGAAAGGCAAGTCGATTAGCATTACTGGCGCAGAACAGAAATATGGGATTTCGACCCAGACCATTAGTCGCTGGGTTCAGAACGGATACATAGGCCAGCTTGGCAGAGAAGGCCGAAAGGTTCTCGTTGACGAAGCTGATGTAGCCTACTGTGCCTCCGTCTACAAACAAATCGGCGGCCAAGGCAAGCGTATCTTCAATCCTGATGGCACGCCTTATACACCAAAAGTGCTACAGATAGCGTGAGCGTCATCTGCACTTAAACGTCATAAGCGGCTGGAATACCCAGCCGCTTTTGTTTCGCCTTTTATTCCGTAAGTTGACAGACTTGCGGTATTAATGCTACACTCCCCCTCGACCTTTTCCAATTTCAACACCTCGTCAGACGGCAACGCCCCAAGGCGTTGCCGCCTAGGGGCGAAGGCTGGCAGTTCGTGGCTGCCGACGGTGAGAGTGTACCAAAATCCCCGCTGAAAGCGCAATAGCCAGCGGGGATGTATTTTTTGTGAACGCAATCACCGACACCCTTCAACACATTCAGGACGAGAAGATGCCGACGCTGTACATGGAGGAGCGAGAATGATTGCCCGGTTTTTCCATCACAAATGCAAGCAACTCGGCCTGCGCGTGGTCGAGGCCAAGTGCCTGCGTTTTGTCGGCACCCACCATCCTGCCCCGTCCAAAATCCGATCCATTTTCACAAGTGATGTGCGGGAGCGTCTGCAGATCGCCGGCCTCATCGTTTCGCAATCGGGCAGCCACCCGGACTCTTACTGGCGGCTGACGCGAAAGGGCGCGGCGCTCCTGCGAAAAGTCGTGGCCGCGCACACTCAGGGCGCGGCCTCTGCGCCACGCCGGATGATGGTCAACCGATGAAAGACAAACTCGCTCTCGGCGCGCTCCTTCTTCTATTCCTGCTCTCGGCAGTCGTGGTGTCCTGCGCGCCGGGCGCGCCCCCTGCCAGTGCGCCGACTCCTTCCCCCTCGGCCACACCCGATCTCTACGAGCAGGCCGCCTACGCCGAAGCAACCGTGAGCGCCGCGTCAACGGCGGCGGCCAACGTCGCCGGTCGCCTGACGACCACAGCCGCCATGCCGACGGTGTGGGCCGGGCAAACGTCAACCGAGTTCTTCTTTCGCAGCGTCACGTCCACCGTCGGCGCGAATCAGACAGCCACGCAAGCCTACTTCACCGGCCTGACCGCAACCGTCGGCGTCAACCAGACGGCGAAAGCGGAAACCGACCTGAGCGCCACGGCGTCGGCCACCAAACAGGCCGCCGTCGATCAACGCGACGAACAGATGGCGCAGTTGAGGCTCCAGAGCGCCCAGATGACTCATCTGGTGGACACCTGGCTGCCGTATGTCATCGCACTCGTCGTTCTTGCCCTGCTCGCCTTTGCCGCGTGGAAATTCATCCCGGTCATCGCCCGGCGGTATCAAGTGTGGCGCGACGGCAGCAATTCGCCGGTGTTCATCGGCGATCTCAATGACCGGGTGGCAATCGCCCGACCCGCTCTCATGGGCCGCTCGTCGCTTATCCTTCACGGCGGCCAAGCAGCCGAGTCCGGCGGCGTGGACGATGACGCGGCGCGGGCAAAGTTGGCTGTGATGCTGGCGCTGGCGACGCTGGCGGCCAACACGCCGCGCGCCGGCGGCCTTCGGGAAACGGTGCGCGATCTAGCCGAAGCAGTGCTCGGTTCGCCGCTTCCCGCTGTGGCGATTGCCACGCCAGGCGCGCCGGTTGCCGACGTGATCGACGGCGAAATCCGCGAAGCGTCGGACGCGGGAACGGTGGCCGACTGGATCACCGAAGCCGAAGGGAGGCTACTGCTCGCAAACGGCGGCGAGTAGAAGGCGAAGGATGAAAGATGAAAGATGAATCACTTCATCCTTCCGCAAACGGAGAACATCATGGACGCTCAAACGAAAACCATCAAGCAAGCCCTGCGCGCCATCCCGCAAGTGCTCGGGGCGAAAAGGTTGACGGCGCGCATTGACTGGGTGGCCGCCGGGCGCGACGGGCGACGGTATCTGTTCGCCGTGCTGGACGTGAACGACGCGATCCGCGCCTCAGGGTCGCTCAAGCCCTACTGCGATCCGAATCTCACACACGACATGAGCACGCTCATGGGCGGCCATCCGGTCGTGTTGGGCAACCACAGCGGCCTGCGCTTCTGCGTGCCGCTGTCCGCGCCGCCGCGCCTGCCGGCCAACGCGCCTCTGCCGGACTCGATCCCGTTTGACGCCTTGCCGCTGGGCGTGGGCTTCTCCGGCGCGATCAGCGCGCGGCCTGAGACGTTCATCAGCGCGCTCGTCACCGGCGCGCAAGGATCGGGCAAGTCCACGCTCCTCAAGGCACTGGCCTTTGCCGCCCGCGCGCACGGCTGGGCGCTGTATCTGGCCGACGCGCGCGGCCACACCTTCAACCCCGACGCTTGGAACACGGTCGCGGCCTCGCCGGTAGCGCAGACCGGCGGGGAACTGATGGCGATGATTAAGTCGCTCGCCGCCGAACTCAACCGGCGCGCGGAACTGTACCGCGCCGTTGCCCGTGATGGATTGCTGCCCGACAACCTCGACGACTACAACCGTGAAGCGGCGCGGCGTGGAAGTGAGCGACTGCCGTACTTCGTCTTCATCGCCGACGAAGCCAACTCGTTTCTCAAGGTCAAAGGCGCAGGTGAAGCGCTCGAAGACGTGATCCGGCACGGCCGCAAGTGGGGGCTTCTCGTCGTGATGGCTGCGCACTCGTGGCGGGCGGACGATGCGGCGCGGTCGCTGACCATGCTCCTGCACGTCCGCGTGTGCTTCCGCGTGGACGACGACACCAGCGGGACGGTCGCGCTCGGCTCAAAGGTGTGGGGCAAGAAAGCGATGTCGCTCAACCGCCCCGGCAGCGGACTGATCGCTTTCGGCGGCGGGCG
>CAYYCF010000148.1:0-2060 GCA_964470235.1 uncultured Anaerolineales bacterium
TGGGGAAAGAAGGCGTTTGGCTCAAAGAAGGCGTCGTCGTTCACAGCGGCGACGTGGGCGCGAACACCGCCAGCGCCGGGCCGTTCCTGAGCGACTGCGCGGAAGTAGTGATTGGCGAGAAAGTGCGCTTCGTCGATCCAGCCTCGCGCCTGTTTGGGGACAGCATGCTGATCCGGCAAAAGGCCCAAGTTTATGACGTGTACTACAACGAACTGACCAACCGAGGCCTCATCTCCGGCACGCAGCACACGCCGCTGGCTCTGCCTGTCGTGAGCGCACTGCCGCCCGTGCCGACGTTCACTCCCGGCACACAGAACTTCGACGTGCCGCAAAACGGCGCGTTAACACTAACCGCCGGGGATTACGGCGAACTGCGAGTGCGCAGCAAAGCCGTCATCACCTTCACCGGCGGGGTATACACCTTCAGCGCCTGGGACATTGGCGAAGACGTGAAGCTGTACTTCACCGCCGCGACCGAGATACGCATCGCCGGTCGGTTGGACACGGACGCCAAGACGTACGTGGGGCCAGCGCCCAACACCACCGGGCTCACGGCGGCAGAGATCACTTTCATCGTCACCGGGCAGAACGGCCACAACGGGAACATTAACGCCGGCCCGAAGGCGGCGGAGTTCGGCGAGCGAAACGTCGTCGTCGCCAACGTGTACGCGCCAAACGGGACCGTGTGGTTGAGAGAGAGGACGGTGGCGACCGGGGCCTTCATCGGCAAATGGGTGGTCATCGGCGGGAAAGTTGAACTCACTTTGATGAGCGGGCATTAAAACCAGCCCCGGCGCTCGCTTTGCAAAGCGAGCGCCGGGGGGTGATTTGGAGACCCTGTCGTGAAGAAGACTGCCGTAATCTTTTCTCTGCCCGTCCTGCTTTTTCTTGGCCTATGCCTTTTGCTTGTTGGTTACGTTGTCTATCAAAAGGACCAACTTCACCGGAGGGATGCCGACACCCTCGTTGCTGTTGCGACGAAGTTGGGATATAGCGCCGATAATCAGATCAATTTCTACACCAGCAGGGCAACCTTCGGCGCGTATGACCTCATTGCAGTGGTGTTCTATTCTCCAGACTCGTTGGAGCAGTTCTCTGATAAGGTCAATAGCCTAGGGTTTATTCAAAAATACCGTTTTTATGGCGACCAAGGCGCAAATATCTTATTCCTTGAATTCAAAGTGAACTATGGCCCGCCAAAAAAGATTGTGACGCTCAATAACCACTATCTACAAGCAGATTTCGGAGCAGGATATCCAGCGCCAATAGTGACAAATTGGGTTTTGAAGGATGCTCAGGGGAGAATATTTGATGTGTACTATGCGCAGCCGCCGAGCGCGCAGGACGTTTGGCTGTACGACGGGAAACCGCTCTCCGGCAACATTATTGTTGTAGTGCTGGATAGACAGAGCGTGAAATGAGGGCAGTGTTGCCGAAACGCCGACGGCCTCATAACGGCGGACATCACGATCATCGTCATCGGGCAGAACGGCCACAACGGGAGCGTCCACGCCGGGCCGAAGGCGGCGGAGTTCGGCGAGAGGAACGTCGTCTTCGCCAACGTTTACGCGCCAAACGGGACCGTGTGGTTGAGAGAGAAGACGATAGCCACCGGAGCCTTCATCGGCAAATGGGTGGTCATCGGCGAGAAAGTGGAACTAACTTTGGTGAGCGAGCCGCCCGTACTGTGGCTGGATCACAATGGCGATGGTGTTTTTGACGAGACTCTCGCCCCGACCAGCATTCTCGGTGCCGCAGAAAGCCAGGACAGTCGGCCGCCCGTTATCGCTATCCAAAGCCCGCCGGACGGCAGCACGGTGGCGGGCAAAACGGCGTTTGCCTGGAGTGTGACCGACGACCTCTCCGGCGTGCTCAACGAGACGGCTGAGATTAACAGCGGCGCTCCCGCAACCCAACCGGCGGTGAATGGATTGGCAGTTTTCTTGCGGCCGGGCAGTCATACCCTCACCGTCGTTGCCGCCGACCGGCTGGGGAACGCGGCCGAGAAAGTCTCGACCTTCACCGTCGTCGGGCCGTGCAACCTGCCGGACCTGACCGCC
>CAYYCF010000148.1:2160-6134 GCA_964470235.1 uncultured Anaerolineales bacterium
GACGAGACGAGTCTGCGAGATATTGAAAGCCTGCGCGATTTAGTGGCCACGGACAACCAGCAAGGCCTGATCACCAGCGCCAGCCTGCGCGACAGACTGGATGAGCGGCTGGCCAAAGCTCAGGAGAAGTTGGTGGACGAAGGCGCGAGAAAGGCTGTGGAGGAACTCAACAAGTTCATCGCCGACGTGAAGAAGGAGCGTGGCGAGAAGATCGACGTCGGAGCGGCCGATGAGTTGGCGGGGCAGTGAGAGCGGGCAGAGTCGGTGGCGCGCCGGGCGTGGGCATGGCGCAGGCGGCGAGCAGAACGAATAAGGCCATCAGTCACAAGTTAAGCGGGTAGGATTGTGTCTGATCCTCTTCCCACGCCGCCAAAATCCCGCGGTTGATTGGCACGGCTTCGAGGAAACTTGCGCGCCAGTTCGCGCCCAATCCCTCCGCCTGGGCAAGGACGAGCGCGCGGCCTTTCTCCAACCAGCGGCGCGCCTCCGCTATTTCTCCCGCCGCATTCAGCACGCAGTAATGACACCAGTACGCCTGCTGCGGTTCGATAAACGTCCCCCGGCCCGCCGTGACCGCCTCCGCCGCCTCGCGTGATCGGGCTTTCGCCGCCTCCACTTCGCCCAGCCCCAGATGCGCCTGCGCCAGATATGCCCGTGAGAGCGCGAGCAGACCGGCGTCTGTCTGCGCGCAGATTTCCACTGCGCGCGCTAATTGTTCACGCGCAGACTCAAAGTTGCTTTCCGCAAGATCGGCCTGCCCCCACCCGAGATGCGCCTGCGCTTCAATGAGCGGGAGGCGATGGGCGGCGGCGAGCGCCAGCGCGCGTTCAAACGACTCACGCGCCTCGGGCGGCTGGCGCCGCCACAGCGCCAGTTTCCCGAAGTTGAGATGCGTCCAGCCCTGAATTGTGCTGTGTCCCAGCTCGACGCTGATCCGCATCGCCTCGGCGAGCGCGGCTTCGGCCAATGCGAACTGACCGAGGGCGCGATACGCGCTCGCCAGCGGGTTGAGGTAGCCGGCCAGCGCCGACCGCTCGCCCAACTCGCGCAACAGCGCCAGGCAGTCCTGATAGTTCTGCACGGCGGCGGCATACTCGCCCCGCTCTGCGCGCAGGATGCCGAGATGTCCGAGGATGAACGCCTCGCCCGCACGGTTGCCGGCCGCGCTTGCTTTTTGTCTTCCTTCTTCGAGCAGATCGAATGCGCGGTGCGGATCGCCGTCCGCATCGCGGATCAGCTGGGCCTGCTGGATGAGCGCGTCCACCTCGCCCGCCGCGTCCCCGAGTTCGCGGGCGAGGGCGAGCGCGCGTTCGATTGCGGACCGGGCGAGAGGCATCTGTCCGCGCCCGGAGTGATAAAGCCCCAGGCGCAACAGCGCGGCCACGTTTCGCTGCGCGCTCCCCAGCGCCTCGGCCACCGCCAGCATCGCCTCCGCATCCGCGCCCTCCGCCTCGGGCTGGCCCAGAAACTCGTGCGCGCGCTGTCGCAGCCGCAGAAACTCGAAGCGCAGCTCGAGATCGTCCGGCTCAAGTTCGAGCGCCTGCGTGCAAACTCGCGCGACGGTGCTGAGGGCGAACGCGCGCTCGGCCTGTTGCGCGGCGGCCAGCAGAAAAGGCAGCGCCCGGCGCGGCTCGGCGCTCGACAGATAATGATGCGCCAGCGCCGGGGCCGCCGACTCGGAGGGGCCGTTCAATCGTACGAGCGCGGCGGCCACTTCGCCGTGTACGCTTTGACGCCGCGACTCGGACAGATCGCGATACACGACTTCGCGGATTTTGTCGTGGGCGAAGTCGTAGCCGGCGCGCGCGCCCGGAACCGGCCTCACCAGCCGGTGATCAAGCCACGCTTCGAGACAGGAGTCGGCCTCAGCCCCGGCCACTTCGCGCAACAACGCCGCGTCGAAGTTGCGGCCAATGGCCGAGGCCAGTTGGAGCGCGCGGCGCGCCGCCTCCGGCAACTGGTCAACGCGCCGCAGGATCGTATCGCGCAGGCCGGTGGTGATCCCGGCCCCGGGCGCGATCTCTCCCGGCGCGACCCGCAGGGACCATTTGCCGCCCGGCCCGGCCTGCAGCGCCCCGGACTCGTACAGCGTGTTCAGCGCCTCCGTCATCACGAACGGGTTGCCTTCGCTCTCCCGATAGAGATAGCGCGCTAATTCGTGCGCGGCATCGCCTTCAATGAGATTTGCGGTGATGGTCTGCAATGCCTCCGGCGCGAGTGGTTTCAGGGACAGAGATTGAACGAGCCGGTCGCGGCTCAACCCGCGCCGCAGATGGGTGAGAGGATGATCGGCGGGCGTCTCCTCGGGCCGATGGGTTCCCACGAACAGCGTCGCGTGCCCGGCCGCGTGGCGCGCGAGGTAATGCAGCAGGTCGAGCGTCGAGGTGTCGGCCCAGTGCAGGTCGTCGAGGAAGAGAAGCACCGGCCGCTGGCTTTCAGTCAGCGCGCGCAACCCGCGCATCACGGCCTCGAACAATCGCTGCCGCGCCGCTTCGCCGGAGGCCGGTTGCGGTTCCGGCAGGTCGGGGCGCGACTCACGCAGTTCGGGCAGGAGGCGGGAGAGTTCGGCGAGCCAGATTGGGGAGAGTGCGGGGATGTGGGACGCCTGAAGTTCGGCGGGGCGTGTGGGAGGGGATACCCCCATACCCCCATACTCCCACACCCTCGTACTCAGCGCAGAGCGCAACGCTTCCACAATCGGTTGATACGCCACCCTCTCGCCGAACTCAAAGCATCGCCCGCTGAGCACGATGGTGCCCTGACTCGCGGCGAAGCGCGCGAACTCTTCCACCAGTCTGGTCTTGCCCGCTCCAGCCTCGCCCTCGATGAGGAGAAGCATTGGCTGATCGACCCGTTGCCCTCGCGCGTTCAACGCGGCGAGCACGCTGGCGAGTTGGGCGTGCTCGTCGGCGCGGCCGGCGAATGCGGGTTGGGGGCGCGAGGCGGCCTGGGCCGGGAGAGCCGTCGGAATCAGATCGCTCGCACGGTCGAGAATATGCTGGTAGAGCGATTGAGTCAGCTCCAGCGGCTCGACGCCCAATCCCTCCCTCAATGTCCGGCGGCATTTTTCATATTGAGCGAGCGCCGCCGCCGGGTCGCCGGCGAGGGCGAGGGCGCGCATCAACCCGCGATGCGCGGTCTCGCGCCACGGGTCGAGCGCGAGCGCGCGGTAGAGGCGGTCTTTGGCGGACGCGTATTCGCCGCGCGTCAAATGAAACTCGGCCAATTGTTCCAGCGCCTCCAGCGCCCCGGCTTGCAACCGCTCGCGCTCGGCGACCAGCCACGTTTCGAACTCCGGCGCGTCGTCCAGGAAGAAGCCGTCGAGCAGCGCGCCCCGGTAGAGGTTCGCGGCTTCGGTCAGGGCTTTGACTTGACCCGGCGCGCGCAACCCGGCCGCTAATTGTCGTTCGAAGACGGCAACGTCCGAGACGTGTTCGTCGGTCAAATGGAGTGTCACATCGTCGCGCGTGGCGGCGAGAGGCGAGGGCGCGCCCAGCGCATCGCGGAGAAAAGTGAGGGACTGCCGCAGACTCTGCGCGGCGCGGGCCGAGGGCTGATCCGGCCACAGGAGTCCGGCGAGGGCCGCGCGCGAAAGCGGCCGGCCCGTGCGCAGCGCGAGATAGGCCAGCAGCGCGCGCGCCTTGCGAGTGCGAAACTCGCGCCGGGGCGCGCCGTCCCGCAAGACCTCGAAGCCCCCGAGGAGACGTATTTCCAGCCGGGCCATGCGCTGATTGTATCTGAATTTTGAAGATGAGGGCTTTGACGATCCTTTGACGCCGGCCGGTTATACCTTGAGCAATGTGACCGACTTGATCATGCGACCAGCGCTGTCCTACGTGCTGCGCCTGTGGGCCGAGGACGACAATGGCCGGTGGGTGTGGCGCTTGAGCCTGATGCCCGTTCCGGGCGATCAGCCGCGCGGCTTCTCGTCGCTGGAAGCGGCAATTGCGTTCTTACAAGCTGAGATGGATAAG
>CAYYCF010000149.1:0-6119 GCA_964470235.1 uncultured Anaerolineales bacterium
CCCGAAGGACGGGTGTATGATTAGGACGCAAAGGAGATTGCTATGACCACTCGCAGCCTTCGTTGGGGATTGCTCAGCACCGCCCGAATCAACCGCGCGCTGATCGCGCCGTTGCGCGCCTCGCCGCGTAACGTGCTGGCCGCCGTCGCCAGCCGCGCCCAAGACCGCGCCGAAGCGTACGCGCAGGAATGGAACATCCCCCGCGCTTTCGGCAGTTACGAAGCCATGCTGGCCGATCCTGATATTGACGTGATCTACAACGCTCTGCCGAATCACTTGCACGCCGAGTGGACGATTAAAGCAGCGCAGGCAGGCAAGCACGTGTTGTGCGAAAAGCCGATGGCGATTTCGGTGGAAGAAGTGGAGGCGATGGCCGAAGCCGCTGCGAAATACAAAGTGGTGATTGCCGAAGCCTTCATGTACCGCCATCATCCGCAGACGTTGAAGATGAAGGCGTTGGTTGACGACGGCGCGATAGGCAAGGCGCAGTTAGTGCGCGGGTCGTTCACTTTCACTCTCACGCGTGAAGCAGATGTGCGGCTCGACCCGGCGATGGGCGGCGGGAGTATTTGGGACGTGGGGTGCTACCCGATCAACTGCGCGCGGACGATGATCGGCGCAGAGCCGGTGGAGGCGTTTGGCTGGCAAGTGACGGGCAAGAGCGGCGTGGACGAATCGTTTGTGGGGCAGTTGCGATTCCCCGGCGGCGAGCTGGCGCAGTTCGATTGTGGTTTCCGTTCGTCATTGCGGGCGCACATTGAGATCGTGGGCAGTGAGGGGACGATCACTTTGCCG
The DNA here is from genome assembly GCA_964470235.1 of uncultured Anaerolineales bacterium. Lineage (GTDB taxonomy): Bacteria > Chloroflexota > Anaerolineae > Anaerolineales > VGOW01 > VGOW01. Next base: position 796 of record CAYYCF010000149.1, read on the forward strand.
AACCCGTTCAAGCCCGGACTCAATTCGCAGATTCTTGTGACGCGCGGCAAAGACGGCGACAAAACGGAGACGATCACCGTTCCCGGCCAGGAGTTGTACATCGGCGAAGTGGAAGACATGGCCGACTGTATTTTGAATGGCAAGAATCCGCTGGTCAGCTTGAAAGACAGCCGGGCCAACGTAGCGGCGATTGCGGCGCTGTTGCGCTCGGCGAGGGAGGGGAGGGCGGTGAGGGTGTAGAAAGTTGTTGGGGAGTGTGGGAGTGTGGGGGTGACGACTAAACTATGGGCGCTGAACTCCTCCGTGACGCAATCCGGCACCTGCCGCCGCAGATGTTGTTGGCCGTATTGCGCGGCGGCCGGCGCTCGTTTCGTGACGATGCGCGGGCGATGGTGAGTCGGCTGAAACCGCCGCCGCAGATTCTTGGGCGCGAACATATTCCATCGGCGGGGCCGTGCCTGCTCACCGTCAATCATTATCACAGTTCAACTTTTCAATCATGGTGGATTGCGCTCGCGATCAGCGCCGCCCTGCCCGTTGATGTCCATTGGATCACCGCCGGCGCGCTCACGTTTCCCGATGCGCTCCGCTCTGCGATTTTCACGCCGCTCTCGCAGCGGGGATTGAGGAGAATCGCCGACACGTACGGCTTCACGCCGATGCCGCCCATGCCGCCGCGCCCGTTCGAGGCCGCCGCCCGCGCCCAAGCCGTGCGCCGTGTGTTGAAATACGTGCGCGAAAACGAAAAGCCGATCATCGGGCTCGCGCCCGAAGGCGGCGACACTCCCGGCGGCGCAATTCAACTGCCGCCGCCCGGCGTGGGGCGATTCATTCTGCACCTGGCCGAACTCGGATTGCCGATCGCGCCGATTGGGGCCTATGAGGAAAACGGATCGTATTACTTCCGCTTCGGCGCGCGCTATTGTCTGAAAGTTGAAGAGGGCCTGCCGCCCGATGATCGCGATCGACTCGCCGCCGAGATCGTGATGCGGCGGATTGCGGAATTGCTGCCGGTGGAGTTGCGGGGGGAATTTAACAGGAGATTTCAATGAACCGCATCGCCCTTCGTGACATCATCACCCTCAACGCCTATTGGGTCGGCCTGTCGTTCATGTGGAACGCACTGCACGCGCTCGTGCTTCCGGTCGTTCTTTTGAACTTGGTTCCCGAAACGCAGAAGAACACGTATCTCGGATTGCTGACGTTTGTGGGGCTGGTCGTCGCCACCGTTGTGCAACCGGCCTCCGGCGCGATCAGCGACCGTTGGACTTCGCGTTGGGGCCGCCGCCGCCCGCTGATTCTCATTGGCACGCTGTTCAATTTCGCATTTCTCGCCGTCATCGGCTGGGCAGGCGGACTCGGCTGGCTGGCTTTCGGATACATCGCATTGCAATTGAGTTCAAACACGGCGCACGGCCCACTGCAAGGTCTACTGCCCGACCGCGTGCCGCAAGAGCAGTTGGGCATGGCCAGCGGATTCAAGAATCTATTCGACATGGGCGGGTTGGTGATCGCGCTGTTAGCCGTTGGCCGAATCCTTTCGCCCACCTCGACCCGACCGACTCTGGCCGTCGGCCTGATCGCCCTCGTTCTGGCGTTGGGCGCAATCGTGACATTACTCGGTGTGCGCGAACCGCCCGCGCTCAAACGCGCCGATGCGTCGCCATTTTTCGAATCGTTTCTCCCACACTCCCATACCTACACGCCCTTTTGGTGGCTGGTCGGATCGCGCGCCGTGTATCTGCTGGGCATCTACGGCATTCAGGCCTTCGCGCTGTATTACGTGCGCGACGTGCTGAAAGCCGCGAACCCGGCGCAGCTTACGGGCGATCTGCTGGCGAGCATCACCATCGCGCTCATGCTATTCGCCGTATTTGGCGGGTGGCTCAGTGATCGCTTCGGCCACAAACGATTGCTGACCGCCGGGCACCTCATCAGCACGGTCGGCTGTCTTCTGCTTCTGTTCGCGCGCACGCCGACGACTCTGCTCATGTTCGGCAGTGTGCTGGGCGCGGGCATCGGCCTGTTCATCACCTCCAACTGGGCGCTGGCGAATCAACTCGCGCCCGCCGCCGAAGCCGGCAAATTCATGGGGCTGACGAATCTGGCCACGGCCGGCTCCGGCGCGTTGGGCCGGCTCGAAGGGCCGCTGATCGATCTACTCAACAATTCATTCCCCGGAGTCTTCGCCGGATATTTCATGCTGTTCGGCTTCGGGGCGTTCTGCACGCTGGCGAGCGTATTTCTGTTGGCGAAGGTGGAAACGGTGCTACAATCTTCGGCGTGAGGCAGCCATGAAAACTTACGAAGTGATCGCAACCGTCACCGAGCGCGGGAAATTGATTATCCCGGCCCCGCTTCGCAAAGCCGGAGCGCGTTTGAGATTAGTCGTGACGTGGGAAGAAACGGCCGGCCTGCGCTCACGGGCGCGGCCAGATCCCGCCGCTAAAGCACGATTGGCAACACACCCCATGCGGAAGCAAACGGCCGCCCGCGCTTACGGGCTGTTAGCCAGCGCATCTTCTCCTGCGCCCTCCGATGTTGAGGTGCGCCAGTGGCTCAATGAGCGCCGCCAGGAGAAATACGGTTAATGCGTGTGTTGTTGGATACCAATGTTGTGCTGGACGCATTGCTCAAGCGCGAACCCTGGGCAGAAACGGCAAAGTCGCTCTGGGAAGCGAATGACGATGGGCGAGTCGCTGGCTACTTGACCGCGTCCACACTCACCGACATTTTCTACATCGCGCGCAAGCTATCGGGAGTGGCTATGGCGCGTGATGCCGTCAAATTGTGCTTGGAAGCGTTTGAAATTTGCGTGGTCGATCGATTTGCCCTTGAAGAAGCGTTGACGCTTGCAGGAAATGACTTTGAAGACAACTTGCAGATCGCCTGCGCGATGCTTTCCAGCATCGAGGCCATTGTGACACGGAACAAAGATGACTTTGGCGCATCGCCCATCCAAGCATTGACTCCTGAGGAACTTCTGGCAAATCTATCGGAGAAATAGGAACGCCCTTCGCTTACTCGTTCGATTCAGCGCCCCTCAGCGTCTCAGCGTTTCTATTTTCTCCTCTCCCTCCTCCTCGCCCGCACCTCTGACGTTTTTGCTTTCAACGGAAGCGGCGGCACTTCCGGCAATTCTTCCTCCGTCTTCATCCCCGCCCGAATAATCCTCCGCAACTCCTCGTCCACCGCGCGATCCGTTTCAACCGGCGCGTAGGCGGCCAGCCGCGTTTCCACTTCTTCGCGCGCCCGTTGTTCGAGCGTCATCGCCCCGCCCAGTTGCCACACGTCGCGGTTGAGGCGGTCAATCGTCATCCCCGGCAAATACAATTCGTCCGGCCAGTGCTTGAGCGTGTGTTCGGCGGTCAGCAAATGCTTCTCGTCCAACAACTCCCGCGCCAGATCGAGCGACGGCAGATCGTCCACTATTTTGAACTCGCGCACGAAATGCAATGCCTGCCCGCACAGCTCGTTGTCGAACACCAACTTTTCAAGGCTGAACGTCAATACGTAATCCAACATCCCCGGCCCGGATACGGAATTGACTCCTGCGATAGCGGCCAACAGCGCGCTGCCAAAAGTCTCGGCCCCGGCTTGCGCGTCCAACAGCTTGCCTTCGCTCAAGGCCATGTAACTCTGCGTGGGCAGGCCGAGCGACTTTGCTACTTCCACGTACGCCACATCCAAATGCAACGCCTCAATCGCCGCCATGGGCGACGAGGCCGTTTTCATATGGAACGTCGCCGGAGCGCCGCCGAAGATCACCGGCGCGCCCGGCTTGACGATCTGCGCCATGGTCAACCCGGCCAACACGTCGGCGCAGTGGAACACGGTCGCGCCCACCGGCGTCACCGGCGCGATCAACCCCATCAGCGTCACCGGCGCGATCTCCATCGGGATACCCCACTCGACGCAATCCAAAATATTCTGGCACGAGTCTTCGCCGTAGCGGAACGAGCCGGTGGCCGTGATGGTAAAAATGGACATCGGGCGGGCGATGAGGTCGGCTTTGTCGCGGCGGAACAACTGCATCATCTCCGCCATGCGCGGCGTGCCATGTTCGGTGAACGCGCCGCTCACCACCGGCTTGAGCGAATTCGTCAGGCACAAATACAGCCGCCACGCATCGGAAACTTGCGGCTCAATATCGTTGGTGGAGAAAGCCGTCGCCAGATAAGCGATGTGTTCCAGTCCGTCGCACAGCCGCGCGTATTCGACAAAGTCGCGCGTCTTCGCCAGCCGCGTTTCGCCCGTGCGGCCATCCAACACTTGCAGCCCGCTCGACCCGGGAACGAAGTGGACTCGATCTCCGCCCAACTCCGCGTGCAGATCGCCGCTGCGGTTGAACAGCGAAACCGTTCGCGGCGCGGTGGCAATGGCCCTGTCCACTACGTCCGGCGGGAACAGAATCCGCTCGCCTGCCGAATCAAACAAGAGACCCGCGTCCAACAACTTCTGCCGTAAACGCGGGCCGCGCACCTCGACCCCGATCTCGGCCAATATCCGCTTGGCCTCGTCGAGAATTCTTGGAATTAGTTCGTCGGGTACGACTCTGAGCGATGGCCTCATTATTGGAACCACAGATTACACAGATTACACAGATTTCACCGATTTCATGGAATCAAAATCAGTGTAATCAGTGTAATCTGTGGTTTCATTATTTGTGGTCAATTAACTCAGCCAGCTCGTACGTAAGGCGCGACGTAGAGCAATATAAGCACGTAATGGCAAAAGCATCCGCCGATGACGAACAAATGCCACACTTCGTGGAAGCCGAACACGCCCGGCGCGAAGTTCATCGTTTTGGTGACGTACACCACCGCGCCCACCGTGAAGAACAACCCGCCCGCCGCCAGCCAGATGATCGCGCCCACCGGCAACAGCCGCAAAAATTCGCCCATGCCGATTACGCCCAGCCAACCCATCGCCACGTAAATGCCGGCCGTGAGCCAGCGCGGCGCTTTGATGAACGCAATTTTGAATCCCGTTCCAACGACGGCGATAGCCCAAATGATCGCCAACAATCCCCACTTCCAAAATCCGGTGAACACGACGATACAGAGCGGCGTATAGGTCCCGGCGATCAAAAAATAGATCGCCGTGTGATCGAGCTTCCGCAGAAATTGAATCCGCTCCGGCGATGCCACTGTCAAATGGTACGTCGCGCTGGCGAACAACAACAAAACCAGACTGGCTCCGTACACGGCGAGCGCCGCCTGCTTCTGAAGATCGCCGCGACCGATCACCACCAGAGCGATCAACCCGACAACCGCCGCCAGCCCCGCAAAGAAGTGAGTGAGTCCGTTCACCGGCTCACGAAG
>CAYYCF010000150.1:0-1321 GCA_964470235.1 uncultured Anaerolineales bacterium
TATGTTTTTACGGCGAAGATTGTCAAGTCCACCGGCCCCACTTGCGCCGGTTGATCGGTGGCGTGAGCCGGACGGATGTCAAAATCGCCGTGGACGCTCCGCACTTTCAGGCCGTCTGCCTTAATCGCCCGAAGATGCTCTCCCCTGGCGATAAAAGCCACTTCGTGGCCGGCGCGGGCCAGCAGGCCGCCGTAATAGCCCCCGACCCCGCCTGTCCCCATGATGGCGATCCGCATGTCGAAGTGTTAAACACGCTTACGGAGAGATGGTTACGTTTCCAACCAGGCCTTCATCGGCGCCAGCCAATACGAATCCCATCCCTCGTCGTGGCCGTCGCGCTCCTCTTTGTTGGGGAACGTGTTGTGCGTGAGATGCACGCGCGTGCCGCCTTTGACCGCTTTCAATTCCCAACGCACCACCGAATCCGGCCACTCTTTTTTCCACTCGTTCTGCCGCCAGGTGTATTCGAGCGTCTCCGGTTTTTTGATTGCGGTGAACGCGCCGGTAGTGGCCTCTTCAAAGAATTTGTAGCGGCCTCCTTTTTTCAATTCCACTTTCACCGCGCCGCCCATCCAGGCGGTGATGGCCTCCGGATCGGTCAGCGCGGCCCACACCTTCTCGATGGGCGCGGCGATGGTCACGTTCTTTTCAATGTCGGGCATGTTCGGTCTCCTCTTATTCGTGAAACACTTTCTCGCCCGCCCGAATCGGCGCTTTGAGCCGGTTCTCTTTCGGAGTCAGCGGGCAACTCCAGCGGTCGTTGTACGCGCAAAAAGGGTTATACGCCGCGTTGAAATCCACCAAGAATTTATTTTTGCCGAGCGATTCGGGTTCGAGGTAGCGCCCCGCGCCGTAAGTTTCGGCTCCCGCCAGCGAATCGGCAAACGGCAAAAAGAAACCGTGCGGGCCGGAGTAGAGGGTGAGTTCGGCCTCTTGCCCTTCGGCCGTGAATTTGAATTTGCCGAAGCGGACGTAAGTTTGCTCGCTGCCGGTCGAAGTCTGCATTTTGATCGGCTCTTTCGCCGGAAATTCCTCGACGGTCACTTCGAGCCGCAAGGCGGGGTTTTCGGGGAAGTAGTAGAGGCCGTGAAAATCCTGTTTCTGCTCGTCGGTCAGCGGGCTGTGTTCGTCGGCGGCGAAGAAGCCGTCTTTCTCGGCGCGCATTCGTTCGAGGGGGGTCATGTCAGCCTCCTGTGAGGTATGCAGGTGTACAGGTACAAAGGTACACAAGTAAACAAGTACACAAGAACAAGTAAACAAGTAAACAAGTAAACAAGTTCCATTGCGTGCCATCGTGTCTACCTGTCTACCTGTCTACCTG
>CAYYCF010000150.1:1421-3701 GCA_964470235.1 uncultured Anaerolineales bacterium
AAGTAAACAAGTTCCATTGCGTGCCATCGTGTCTACCTGTCTACCTGTCTACCTGTCTACCTGCCTACCTGCCTACCTGCCTACCTGTTTGCTTGCCCACCTGTTTACTTGCCAGTAACAAATCCTTCCGTTCTCGCCACTTGTCTAAAAATCGCCGGTAGTTCCTCTTGCTCAGTTTGTCGCGCTCGTCGGCGTTCATTCGCAAATACGGGTGTTCGTGAACGGCCAGCGGCAAGTCCGGCGTCACGACCAGCCGCCAGCCTTTATCTTTGAACGCCAGACTCCAATCCAGATCGAGATTGCGATAGAAGACAAATTTCTCGTCGAGCATGCCCACCGCGTGCAACCGATCCCGCCGGAAGGCGAACAAGTAAAACTCAAGCGCATCGCTCTCCGGCGTCGGCGCGGGATCAAATGTGAACAGGTCGGCGGAGACCAGGCCGTTGCTCCCCGTTGCGCCGATGGAGTCGTCGGCCAGTGTGTTTGCCAGCGGGGTGAACACGTCGCCGGTGATTTCGATATGCCCGCCCAAGATCACGATGCGCTCTCCGCGGCTGGCGCGGAAACCGGCGTTGCGCCCCCCACCCTCTCCCAGGTCGAACGCCAGAAAAACGGGGCGCACCCGTTCGTCGGCGGCGGCCAGGTCGGCAATGGCTTCCGTCGTGTCATCCTCCGAACCGTTGTCCACCATCACCAATTCCAGGTTCAACCCGGCGCCGTGTTTCAATAGGCCGTGCGCCGCGCGCATGATTTCGTTACGGTTGTTGCGAGAGAGCAAGTTCACCGACCAGTCGAACGCGGCCGGCTTTTCCAGTTGGGAAGGGACGGCGGCGGAATTGGCAAATTGGATGCGGTTGAAGACGGGGCCGGACGGAGAATCTTTGATCGTGTAGCCGACGGCGGCGATCCGCTCGCGCAGGCGGTCGCTCTCGGCGAACTTTTTTTCGGCGCGCAGGCGGTCGCGTTCGACGGCCCACTCGCGGAGGCGGGGAGGGATGTGGAGGGGACGAGGGAGGGAGGGTGCGGGAGTGTGGGCGTGTGGGGGTATGGGGGTGGGCGCGTGTAGGAGTGTGGGTGTGGGAGCATCGAGGGCGTGCGCGGGAGTCAATCGTTCAAGATCAAAAGTTGATCCCGACGGGTAGTGACGCTCTTCGCCGTTGAACCGAATCGTAACGCGCCCGGCGCCGGCGACGGCGGCGGTGGAGGATTCAAAATCAAGCGTGCAAGCGGTGTTTTCGTCAATGCCGAGGATGACGGCGGTGGGCGGCAGAAGTTTTTCGAGCAGGAGCATGCGCGGTTTGCCCATAAAACAATAGCGCGTATCGTATGCGCCAGCACGGCCTTCCATGTTGTCGAAATGCGACATGATGGCAAGTTCCAAGCCGCGCGGGCCTGGCAGATCAAGCCCGTCAACCCAGTGCGGGTCTTCGCCCACTTTGTGGATTTCGTAAACCGGAAGCGCCCAGCGGCCAACGGCGATGGCGGCCGAACTGGCCAAGACGATCTGCGCTCCGGCGTTGAACCGCTCGACGAGGGCGGCGTACACCGCCGTGCCGCGCCAGTTGTCTATGAGATAGGTTGGACTGCCAGGCCCGGCGAAGATGTAGTTGGCGCGCGAAAGTTGAGCGGCGGCTCGGGCCGTTTGCTCCCGGGTGGCGCTGACCGCGTGGCGATATTCGACGATGTCCAGTTCGAGCGAAAAGTGTTTCTTGAAATACGCGGCGGCGTTCGCGCCCAGTTCTCCGGCGTTGAGCTGAAACCCGGCGGGGGTGTCTATGAAAACGGGGCGCGGCGAATCGCCCAGCCGCGCGAGCAGGGTTTGATGGAGGGCGAGCAGCCGCTCGGATGTTTCGCCGGAGCCGATGAGGGTGAGCATAGCAAAATCCCAAATCCCAAGAACCAAATCCCAATGATCTGTATAGAACGCAGAATGCGGAATGATGAAAAGCTCTTCATTCCGCATTCATCATTCCGCATTCATCATTCCACAGCGGAGAGGGTGGGATTCGAACCCACGGAGCTTATGGCTCACGCGATTTCGAGTCGCGCGCACTAGACCAGACTATGCGACCTCTCCAGGATGCGGAAGATTATAGCAGAGAATTCACCGCGAAGACGCGAAGGCCGCAAAGTTAATTATTTTTCTTCGCGTTCTCCGCGCCTTGGCGGTTCAATCCAGTTCCACGCTCTCGTGCAGTTTCGGGTAATACACTTCCGCGATTCCGCCGGCGCGCAATTTTTCGGCCAGGGCATTGGCCGGGTCGGGTTCGCCGTGGACGA
>CAYYCF010000150.1:3801-6113 GCA_964470235.1 uncultured Anaerolineales bacterium
CCGGCGCGCAATTTTTCGGCCAGGGCATTGGCCGGGTCGGGTTCGCCGTGGACGAGGAAGACTTTTTTGAGGCGGCCTTTGAGCGCCAACGCCCACTCCAACAAGCCGGGCTGATCGGCATGAGCCGAATAGCCGTTGACCACTTCTACCTTGGCGTTCACCTTGTATTCTTCGCCGAAAATTTTGACGCACGCGGCCTTTTCCACCAGCCGCCGGCCCAGCGTGTCCGGCGCCTGCCACGAAACGATGAGGATCGTGGCGCGCGGGTTTTCGATGTTGTTCCGCAAGTGATGAAGCACGCGCCCGGTCTCGGCCATGCCGGAGGCGCTGATGATCACCATCGGCCCTTTTTGGTCGTTGATGGCTTTGGATTCATCAACGCTGCCGACGTAAGTGAGTTGGGGGAAATCGAAGATGTCGTGGTTGGCGGTTTCACGGGCGAAATCGCGCGCCTGATCGTCTTGCAGTTCGGTGTGCTTGCGAAACACTTTGCTCACGTTCACGGCCAGCGGGCTGTCCACAAAAACGGGAAAGCTCGGCAGTGCGCCGCTTTCCATCATGAAGTGCAGGCTGTAGATCAACTCTTGCGCGCGGCCAACGGCAAACGACGGCACAATCACTTTGCCGCCGCGCTCCACGGCCTCTTCGATCACTTGCCGCAGTTGGTTCTGCGCTTCTTCCGGCGATTTGTGGGTGCGGTTGCCGTACGTGCTTTCCAGGATCAAGGTGTCCACGTCGGCGATGGGGGTCGGGTCGCGCAGGATGGGCATGCCCTTACGCCCGAGGTCGCCGGAGAAGGCCAGCCGCGTTTTCTGTCCTTTCTCTTCAATATCCAGCACAGTGATGGCCGAGCCCAGGATGTGCCCGGCCTCGAAGAATTGCGCCGTGACGCCCGGCGCGACTTCAAACGGCTGGCTGTAGTTGCGGGTTGTGAATAATTGGAGGGCGGCTTCGGCGTCTTTCGTGTTGTAAAGCGGCTCGATGGGCGGCTCGCCGCGTTTGGCCTTCTTTTTGTTGACGAAGTCGGCGTCGTTTTCCTGGATGCGCGCCGAGTCCAGGATCATGTAGTTCGCCAGATCGCGCGAGGCGGCGGTGGTGATGATCTTGCCGCCGAATCCTTTTTTGACCAGGTTGGGGATATTGCCGGCGTGATCGGTGTGCGCGTGTGACAACACCAATGAGCGCACCGCGCGCGGGTCGTGGAGGAAGTGCTGGTTGCGAAAGTACGTCGCCTGCCGCGCGCCTTGAAACAGGCCGCAGTCGAGGAGGAAGCGCGAGCCGTTGACTTGAATGAGATGTTGACTGCCGGTGACGGTCTGCGCCGCGCCGTGGAAGGTGATCTCCATTTCCTCTCCATTTGACAACGGATGGAACGGATGGGAACGGATGGTGATTTATATCCGTTGAATCCGTTTCATCCGTTGTCGATCTGCTTCAACACTTCCATAATTTCTGCTCCATATTTCTCGCGCCGCACCGGGCCGAAGCTCGCCATGCGCTCGAAGTCGGCGGCGGAGTCCGGCGGATGCGCGGCGATTTCCCAAAGCACGTCGCGCGGCACAATCACGTCCGATTCGACGCCGCGTGCTTTCGCCCTTTGTTTGCGCCAGTTATGCAGGGCGTCGTAGCGGTTAACGATGTCGTCCGGGCGGCGTTCGTGACCGGGCGGGCGCTGCGGGGGCGCTTTGCGGCCGCGCGTAAGGGCCTCGAGAATGCGCGCACCGTGCCGTTGGATTTGGCCCGAGGTCATGCCCGGAACGGATCGGAGGCCGTCGAGCGTGTGCGGCGCGGCCTGGGCCAGCGCCAGCAGTGTGCCTTCACTCATCACTTTGAACGGCGGGCGATCCATGCGGCGCGCAACGTCTTCGCGGTAAATGAAAAGTTCGCGCAAGAGGGCGGCCTGGCGCGGGGCAAGATCGCGCGCGCCCGAAACGCGCCAGAAACTCTCCGGGTCAAAAGCAACGGGCGCCGCCGCGCCGTTCACGTTTGCCATGCGGTCGAATTCTTCGCGGGCTTCGGCCCAACACTCTTGGGCTTTGAGTTCGGCGGCGAGTTTTTGCCGCAGGAGGAAGAGGTAATGCGTGTCGAGGCGGGCGTAGGCCAGCTGGTCGGGCGTGAGCGGGCGCTCGGCCCAATCGGCGCGCTGGTGACGCTTGTTTTGCCGGACTCCGAAATGAGTTTCGAGCAGGGAGGCCAGCCCCACTTCCTTCCAACCCAGCGTGCGCGCGGCGATCATCGTGTCAAACAACAAATGGATCTTCCAGCCGAAGTCGCGCCGCATGCAAATGAGATCGTACTCGGCGGCGTGAAAT
>CAYYCF010000151.1:0-6100 GCA_964470235.1 uncultured Anaerolineales bacterium
TTGTTCATCGTCTCTTCGTACTCCCGGGCTGGGTCGGAGTCGGCGACGATGCCCGCGCCCGCCTGCACGCTGACCACGTCCCCGCGCATGATCAGGGTGCGAATGGCGATGCACGTGTCCATCGAGCCGTCGAACCCCACGTATCCAACCAGACCGGCGTACGGCCCGCGCGCCGCGCCTTCCAGTTCGGCAATAATTTCCATCGCCCGCACTTTGGGCGCGCCACTCACTGTGCCGGCGGGGAACGTGGCGCGGATCAAATCGTAGGCGTCGCGCCCGTTCTCCAGTTGGCCCGTAACGTGAGAAACAATGTGCATGACGTGCGAGTATCGCTCGATGGTCATCATCTCGGAAACTTTCACCGAGCCGCGCTGACACACGCGCCCGATGTCGTTGCGCCCCAAATCCACCAGCATCACGTGCTCGGCGCGCTCTTTCGGATCGGCCAGCAGGTCGGCTTCGTGCGCGGCGTCGGCGTCGGGCGATTGGCCGCGGGGCCGCGTCCCGGCAATGGGGCGGACGATGGCGGTGTTGCCCTCGAGCCGGGTCAAAATCTCCGGCGACGCGCCAATGAGGTGCAGCGGCTCACCTGCCAGACCGCCGAAATTGAAAAAGAACACGTATGGCGACGGGTTGAGCCGCCGCAAGCTGCGATAAATATCAAATGGCTCCACCGACGTGTGGCGTGACATTCGTTGCGAGAGCACAACCTGAAAAACATCCCCCGCCGCAATAGACTCCTTCGCGCGGCGCACGTTCTGCTCGAACACCCGGCGCGAAACGTTTGAGCGCGCTTCTTCTCTCTCTGCGGCGGAAAGGGCAGGACGGCGGGCGGGCGTGGGCGCCGAAGCCGTCAATCGTTCCTCCATCGCCCTCAGCTTCGTCTCTGCCTCTTCGCGCTTGTCAATCGGAACCGTTGCCATCAACAGCGTCCGGCCCCGCACGTGATCAAACGCAACAACCGTATCGGCCAGCAGAAAGATTCCGTCCGGCAGATCGGACGACGGCAGTCTCAGCGTCGGCTCGAAGAATTGGACTGTCTCGTAACCAAGATACCCCACCAGGCCGCCGACAAAGCGCGGCAGGCCGTGGGCGGGCTCGACGGAATATGCCGCGAGTTCCCCGCGCATGGCTTCCAAGGGATCGTCGTCTGGCGGAAGCGTGCGCATCGTCACCTGCCCGTTTGCGTGACGCGCAACTGTGCGCCCGCGAATCACCAGCGCGGCTCTCGGCTGGATGCCGATGAACGAGTATCGCGCGATCTGTTCGCCGCCCGTCACGCTCTCCAGCAAAAACGATGGCGCGTTGCCCGCCGCCAGCTTGAGGTAGACTGACACGGGCGTATCGAGATCGCTCGCCAGTTCCCGGGTCACGGTAACGTGAGTGTGGGGGAGGGTGTTGAGCGCGCGGGTGGGTGGTTGAGTAGGTCGTATCATTGAATTAAAAAGATCGCTTCCATCCCATGGGACGAAAGCGATCTTTCGTGGTGCCACCCAACTTAGGCTAGCCGTTTAACAAAAAATCCGCCGACGACGCGACGGAAGTTTTATCAAGCCAGCCTCACTCATTGCGGGTACGGCGCGAATGCGCGATACCCTCAGCCTTGATAACGGTGGCGTCTCCGGCATTGGCTACTCTATCGCGGTTGAAAACCGCTCCTACTTTATCGCGGTTGAAAACCGTTCTTTATCGCGGTTGAAAACCTACGTGGGAGCGGATTGTGCCCGCGATTTTCGCCTTGCAACTCCGAGGGCCATTCCGCGTCGGCGTGCGCGTCGGGCTCACACCTGTTTCTGCCCGACTCTCTGGTCGCCGTTTCGTCGCGTACTTTTCCTCTTCAGCGTTTTTCGAGTATTTGATTGTCATGGACTATAACAAAGGACACGCCTTGTAGTCAAGAGGTAAAATATTGTGTGTCCGGCACAAGACTTTCGAGAAATCTCAAGTCACAGTGCATAAAAGGGAAGAAAATCCCAAATCCCAAATCCCAAGTTCCAAACCCCAAACCCCAAACCCCAAATTCCAAATGGAGATGCAGATCATGGCGATGATTAACCGGGCCAAACTCAATAGCGCGCTTGCGCGTGAGCGGGAAATTTTTATCGAGCGGCACCCGCGCTCGAAGGTGTTGTTCGAGCGCGCAAAAAACAGTTTGCTGGCCGGTGTGCCGATGAATTGGATGGTGCGCTGGGCCGGGGATTTTCCGGTGTTTGTCAAAGAAGCCGAAGGAGCGCACTTCACGGACGTGGACGGGCATCATTATCTCGACCTGTGCTTGGGCGATACGGGCGCGATGACCGGCCACGCGCCGCGCGCCGTAACCGATGCCGTCGCCGAGCAAGCGCGGCGCGGCATCACGTTCATGCTCCCCACCGAAGAGTCGGTTTGGGTGGGCGAGGAGTTGAGGCGCCGATTCGGGCTGCCGTACTGGCAAATGACTCTGACGGCGACGGACGCGAATCGTTTTGCGATCCGGCTGGCGCGGCAGATCACTCAACGCAAATTGATTCTGGTTTTCAATTGGTGCTATCACGGCACGGTGGACGAAACTTTTGTCACGCTCAAAGACGGCCTGGCCTGGCCGCGTCAGGGCAACATCGGTCCGGCGGTGAACCCGGCGGAGACGACGCGGGTGATCGAATTCAACGACATCGCCGCGCTCGAAGCGGCGCTGGCGCCGGGCGACGTGGCCTGCGTGCTGGCCGAACCGGCCATGACCAACATCGGTATCGTGCATCCCGAACCTGGTTACCACGATGCGCTCCGCGAGATCACGCGCCGCGCGGGCACGCTGTTGATCATCGACGAAACGCACACCATTTGCGCCGGGCCGGGTGGATACACCGGCGCGCACGGACTCAAACCGGACATGCTGACGATTGGCAAACCGATTGCCGGCGGCGTGCCGGCCGCCGTGTACGGCATGAGCGCGGAAGTGGCCGAACGGATTCGGGCGAACACGAGCGCCGAGGAAGCGGATACGGGCGGCATCGGCGGAACGCTGGCCGGCAACGCGCTGTCGCTGGCGGCGATGAAGGCTGCGCTTCGACACGTTCTCACCCAGGCGGCGTACGACAAAACGATTCCGTTAGCGGAACGATTCGAGGCCGGGGTGGAAGCCGTGATCGAGGAATTTCAACTGCCGTGGATTGTGAAGCGATTGGGCTGCCGGGCAGAATACTGGTTCAGGGAGAACCCGCCGCGGAACGGCGCGGAGGCCGCCAGGGCGGTGGATGCCGATTTAGATCGGTATATGCATTTGGCCGCGCTCAATCGCGGAATCCTGATGACGCCGTTTCACAACATGGCGCTGATCTCGCCCGCGACCACGGAAGCGGACATAGATTTTCACACGCAAGTTTTCCGCGAGTGTGTGGAGGCGATTGTTTAGCGGCGGGCTGACGGCCGGTTTGTCCCCGGTTTGGATCTGCGCGCGACCGGGAGGCGGTGTGCGGGAGGCGTGTGGGTCTTCGGCGGCGGCGGCGCCTTGTAATCAAAGCCGGCCAGAGTCTCGCGCGGGAGCGGCTGCCCCATTATTTTCTCCAGCGTTCGCACCATCGCGTGATCTTCGGGCGTGACCAGGGTGAAAGCGTCGCCGGCCCGCTCGGCCCGTCCGGTGCGCCCGATGCGGTGAATGTAGGCGTCGGGGGTGTCGGGCATGTCGTAGTTGACGACGTGCGAGATGCTCTCCACGTCGAGGCCGCGCGCGGCGATGTCCGTGGCGACCATGATCTGATATTTGCCGCCTTTGAATCCGTCGAGCGCGGCTTGCCTCTGACCCTGCGTGCGGTTGCTGTGCAGACTGGTCACGGTGTGCGAGGCGCGGGCGATCTGCTCGGCCAACCGTTGGGCGCGGTGTTTGGTGCGCGTGAAGATCAACACCGACTCGGTGTCGGTTTGCTTGAGCAAGGCCAGCAGGAGCGCCGTCTTCAAGTGTTGGGTCACGGGGAAGATGGCGTGCGTGACGGTATGCACCGGGCGGCTGAGGCCGAGCGTGATGCGCTGCGGGTGATTCAAAATCTGCGCCGCCAACTGCTCGACCTCTGACGGGAAGGTGGCCGAGAAGAGCATGGTCTGCCGCCGCGCCGGAACGTGCTTGAGAATTTTTCGCACGGAGGGCAGGAAGCCCATATCCAACATGCGGTCGGCCTCGTCCAGCACCAGTATTTCAATGCCGCCGAGTTTGGCGTGCCGCTGTTCGATGTGATCCAACAACCGCCCCGGGCAGGCCACCAGAATATCCACGCCGTCGCGCAGGGCTTTGATCTGCGGCGCGGCGCCCACGCCGCCGTAGATGGTGGCGCTGCGAATCTTTGTGCCACGTCCCAGTTCGCGGAGGGTGTCGTTGATTTGTTCGGCCAGTTCGCGCGTGGGCGTGATGATGAGGGCGCGCGTCTGTCCGCGCGTGGAGCCGAGCAGTTTTTGCAGAATGGACAGCACGAAGACGGCGGTCTTGCCGGTGCCGGTCTGCGCCGTGCCGATGAGGTCGTGTCCGGCGAGGGCCGGGGGCAGGGCGGCGGTTTGAATGGGCGTGGGCGCGTCGTATCCGGCGCGCGTGATCGCCGCCCGCAGGCGGGAATCTAATTTGAATTGATCGAAATTCACGAACGTTCCTTTGTCTTCAGAAGTCAAGCGGATGTCAGGAGGGTCGAGCGAGGCTCAAGCAACGGACAGAAGTGGCGGACTGCTGAACTGATGGGTCTAATGTGACGCCATCATAGCGGGAAGAGGGGAGGATGTCAATGAGTGCAGAGTCAAATTTCCTTTGAGTTTCAGTAGTGACCCTCTTGTGCTGTCATGATTGTTGGCAGAGAGCGGCGAGCGGTAAACATCATCCGCGCTGAACGGGTTCCCGCGATCAATTTTCTCTCTTGACAACTGCAATTCATCGGTGGGCCGCCGATCTTCCTAACCGATGCGCTTGGATAAGCCAACGTATTGTGCCGAGCAAAGCGGAAATCGCTATCGCACTTTCCCGCTAATTGAGTGAGCAACTGCGAGTATTTCCTGCACTGTTGCGACCGATTGCTGCCCTCTGATCTTCGCTCTGTCAAGAAGTGTATCCCTGATTTGTGCCAACTTCCTAAGTTCTTCTGTTCCGCAATAGGGTATGATGGCATGCTCCCACCAATATCCATGTGTCAGGAGGTTGGAGTAAATCTCCTCTAACCCTCGCTTTCCGTGTAGGTGTATATCTGTTTGATATTCGGCAATAGCGGCCAATAAATCCCGTGTAGCCTCGTCGACCTTCCCAACTTTGCTTGCCTTTGCCTCGCGGCCCCACTTTAATGAGTCAACTAACAGATTCAGCAGTGGAGTAAACACGACTGTTGCCAGAGCTACCGAACCAGTGACGATGACTGAAATGAGAGCGATGTCCACTGCTGAGATACCTCCGTCCCTAGCTGGATACAGTTGTCGCAATAGAGCTGAACGTAGAATCTGTATGAGCTACCATTCTGCGACCTATACTGAAATGCTTTGGCTTAGGCAGGCTTACGGCCAGCACCAGCCGTGTTGCGGGTGTCGAAAACTTGCTCGCGGAGAAGACTCGCCAGAACTACCCGAACCTTCGCGGGGGCGCGGCGGTAGTAACATCGGCTGCATTCCGGTATTGTGCCGCCCCCTGTCATCACGACTCCCCTTTTGCGGCTGAATCAAAAGATGCTTGGATAAACATCTCTGCCTCTCGAAGACGTTCTATACTGTCTATTGCAAATTCAACATCGCCGATGCCCCAATGCCCTATGTTGGAAACATCTCTCGCGTAGGTGATGGATGTCGGAATGTCACTGGGGTTCAACTTTAGCCACATCTTCAGCCCGCCCTGAAGAAGGTGTACGGAGCAGTAGACAGATTTGCCCAACGCCCAAGCGATATGTTTGGCAAGATAGCGGCGCGATACATTGCCGGGGGCGCGGTCTTGGCAGAATCTGTCCAACGCCCTATAAAGTTCAACCACTTCAACAGGTCTCCCCTCGGTGTGATGTGCTTCACCGTAGTCCAGTTTATCGCGTGATGTAGATTTTCGCTTGTGGCCCGCCTTTTGAGTGTACTCAAAGTCCTTAGCTGGTTTCGTTGGCGATTCTCCGTGCCATAT
>CAYYCF010000152.1:0-6099 GCA_964470235.1 uncultured Anaerolineales bacterium
CAACGGCATGTGGCCCTGGGGCGGGGCGAGCGCGCGCCCGTCAATTTGGGGACGGCCCTGTTGACAAGGAAGACCGGGATGTTGGCCAGGCTCTCCCCTGCGGATCGAACTACGACTCGTTGACGAAGACGGCATCTCAAAACCTAACCCCCCGGCCCCCTTCCCTGAATGGGAAGGGGGAGTTGACCGCTTGCGGATCACTCCCCTTCCCCGCTTCAGGGGGAAGGGGTTGGGGGATGGGGGTCGTGTTCTGATAACCCCCGACTCCCCTTCCCCGCTTCAGGGGCAGGTGGGTTGGGGGATGGGGGTCTGTGTTCAGTCCGCTCAATTCGGGGAAGCCGTTGTTATGAGAGGGATCGTTGAAAGACCTGTGAGGTCTGCCAGACCTCACAGGTCTTTCAGGAAACGAAATCACCATCATCAACGGCGTGGCTTCGTGGCGATACGCCGTCGAGCGCGCCGATATTTTTCAAGTGGCCGGAACGAGCGCCTCGGAACAATCGGCGCAAATGGCATTCTTCGCTTCCACCCCCGACGAGCGCCTCACCCTCCTCAGTTGCTACCCTTTCACCAGCAACACCCACCGCGTCGTCGTCATTGCCAAACCAGCTCCATAGCTGATAGCGTATAGCAGATGGCTGATGGCAATCTGCTATCTGCTATCGGCCATCTGCCATCTGCCATCTGCCACCCGCCATCTGCCATTTGCCACGCATAGCGGCTATCCGCCATCATGCTATAATCCCCGCCGATGTTGTTTCTCAATCAAGCCTTCGCCATCGTCAACGCCGCCAGCGGCAGCGCCATCTACCACATCATTACCCTCTTCGCGCTGGAAGCCGCCTTTGCCATTGCGCTCGGCCACTGGCGGCGGGCGGGGTCAGAGTCCGGTTCGGCGCGATTCGCGGTGGCCGCCGGATTGAGTGGAGCGGGCAGGGGGCTGTTGTTCCTCTTGGGCGCGTTCGGCCTCAGCGGACTGTTTTCCGCCCCGGCCATTCTCGCGCCGCTGGATCGCGCCGTTTCGCTGGCAACGCTCATTTTATTGGCTTGGTCGCTCGCTGTCCGCCCCGGCAAGCGGTTGGCCGATGCCGCGCTGGGGCTTGCGCTCATCGGTCTGTTCGTCGGCGCCATCGCCTCGGCCATTCAATGGTATGCGCTGGGCGCGAGCGGTGAGGCTTACAACCCCTCCGACACACTATGGGAACTGGCGAAAGTCGGCGTCCTCGTTTTGGCCCTGGCCGTGTTGGTTGTCCTGCGCCCGGCCGATTGGGGATTGGCCTTCGGCCTCTTCGCCGTCCTGCTCGTCGGAGTCGGCTACCATCTTCTCAACCCCATTCCGACTGATAGCTACCCGGCGGCGGAACGGATCGCCGAACTGGCCGCGCTCCCGTTGTTCACCGTGATCGTGTACCGGCACGCGCTCGGCTCGCCGCCCATTGCGCCGCCGACTCCGGCTCCCGCCCAGGCGGCCGTCACTGCCCTCGCGCCGGCGGCCGTCACCGAGCCGATCAAAATTGCCCTCACGCCGCAGGCGGCCTCGGCGTTGGCCGTGATGGGCGCCACCGGCGACGGGCAAGACCTCATCGTCAAGATCACCAGAGGCATAGGCAAAACATTGCTGGCCGATCTCACGCTGTTGTTCACGCCGCCCGCGCCCAACGGCACCATTACCTGCGTCGGCGCGTACGACCTCATCCGCGAGATTTCGCTCACCGGTTTTACCCTGCCCATCAGCAAGATCAACGTCATCGTCTCGGCCATCAACCGCGCCCGCCCGGCGCGGCTTCGCATGCCGGAGCATCAATCGCAGTTGGTGCATATCGCCCGCGCCTTAGGCGTCACGCAGATCGGCCCGGCGGTGATGACGCCGCTAAGAACCGACGACCACAACTATGGCGCAATCATGGTCTTTTCCGCTTTCGGCCAGAAGGAGTGGACGAACGACGATCACGCGTTATTGGTCGCGCTGGCCGAACCTATCGTCAATATCCTGGTCAGCAACGAAAATCTGAATCAACTCCGCGCCAACTTGCAACGGCAGGCGGCCGAGGCCGCGCGCCGCTTGGAAGAAGCGCAAACGGAACTGCGGGCCGCTCAAGAGGAATCCAAACGCAATCGCCAGCAAGCCGAGAGCCTCACGGCGATCATTCAAGCCGGTCCGGCGCAGGACGAACAACAACAATCGGTGGAACTGGCGGCGCTGCAAACCAACTACCGCCGCGCGTTGGAAGAATTGGCCGCGCTCAACGATCAACTGGCGGCGGCGCAAGCCGAACAAGCCACACTCCGTGAAACGATTGAAGCGACCGAAGGAGAACGCCGGTCTGAATTCTCGTCGGCGATGATCGGCGCTGAACCCCTGCCAGGCGATCAGGAACTGGCCGCCATCAACCGCCAACTGGCCGACGCGCAGACCGAGATCATGCTGCTCCGCTCGCAGTTGGCAAAAGGGCAGACGCTTCCCTACGAGACCTCGCCCGACGACACCGCGGACGAGATCACCGCGCTCAACGAGCAATGGGCGGTGGCGCAGACCGACCTGGATCACCAGCGCTCGCAACTGCGCGTCCTACAGTCGGAAGCTGATCAGGCGCGCATGGCCGCCCGCACAAAAGAAGATGAGAATGCCAAACTGCAATCCCAAATTGAAAAACTTCGCGCCGATTTGAGCGCCGCCGGAGTCGAAATGGCCCCGGCGCACCCAGGCGCCGACGAGCAAACGCAAGTGGCGGTCATGGTTTCATTGGCGCAGGATTTGCGCCAGCCCATGTCGTCCATTGTCGGTTACACCGATCTGTTGATGGGCGAGTCCGTCGGCATCCTCGGCGCGCTCCAGCGCACTTTCCTTGAGCGCATCAAAGCCAGCGCCCAACGTATGGCCGACATCCTCGACGACCTCATCCGCCTCACCGCCATTGACAAAGGGATGCTCCAGCTTGACCATCAAACCATCGATGTGATCGAAGTGATTGAAGACGCCTTCACCAGCCTCGGCATTCAGTTCCGCGAAAAAGGCGTGAGCTTGCGGATGGATATTGCCGACGACCCGCTCACCCTCGAAGCCGACCGCGACGCTATTCATCAAATCATCTCGCGCCTGTTGGGTAATGCCTGCGCCGTCTCTCAGCCGAACAGCGAAGTGGTGCTCACGGCCCGTATGCAGGACCCAGACTTCCTGCTCGTCTCCGTGCGCGATAGCGGCGGCGGCATCCCGCCCGCCGATCAGCCGCGGGTGTTCGCGCCCGTTCACCGCGCCGACCGGCCCTTAATTCAAGGTCTGGGCGATACCGGCGTGGGGCTCAGCATTGCCAAAGCGCTCACCGAAGCGGAAGGCGGCCGCATCTGGGTCGAGAGCGAAGCCGGAGTAGGCAGCACCTTTAGCGTGCTGTTGCCGGCGAACGGGACTCAATAATGCGCGCGCTGCGCGAAGCGTTTGGCGGTTTACTGCTGGCCGCCATCACCACCTGCACCGTGCTGGGTGGAATTCTTCTGGCGGTGAGCGAAACGCGCACGACCGCGCCGCTCGCTACGCTCGCAACCCAAACCTTCACCGCCACATCCGCGCCAACGATTGAATCGACCCCGACCTCGACGACCTGGGTCGTTGCCTCAGCTACGACTGTCAGACTCAAACCCAGCCGGACTCCGACGCCCACCCTCACGGCCGTTGCCACGGCTACACTTGCGCCGTCGGCAACGCTTGCGCCGTCCATTACGAGCCGGCCGCCCACTCCAGTCGTCGCGCCTTCGCTCACGCCCACCGTGTGCGCGCCGCCTGGCGGTTGGGTCGCCTACACCGTTCGACCTGGAGACACATTATTCCGCATCGGCCTGCGCTACGGCCTGACCGTGACCGAACTGGAGCAGGCCAACTGCCTCGCCGGTGATTCGATCAATTACGGCCAGCGCATCCTTGTCCCTTCACGCCCCACTAGCCCCGCGCCTACCAGCGCCGCCACACCATGCTGTGCCGCGACGCCGACTCCCGCGCCTCTCCGCATTACGAACATTACAATCGTCCAAGTTGTGCCTGACTCTTCCCGGCCTCCTCAAGGCGCGGTGGTGTACCTGCGCATTGAATTTAGCGGGGGCGCGCCGCCCTACAGTTTTTACGACGACGAAGGCCACCGATACGACAACCCGATCCAAGACCGCACCGACTGCGGC
This sequence comes from uncultured Anaerolineales bacterium, assembly GCA_964470235.1. Lineage (GTDB taxonomy): Bacteria > Chloroflexota > Anaerolineae > Anaerolineales > VGOW01 > VGOW01. The sequence continues at coordinate 4,168 of CAYYCF010000152.1, forward strand.
GGCACGCTCATTCACACTGCCCGCGTCGACTCCGCCGATGGCCAGAGTGCGTCAAAGTCTTACTACTTCTCGCCAATCGTCTGCCCTTGATTCATCGCATATCGCATATCGCTCGTCACCGCGCCACGCCGACGGCGACGAACACGTTCACCGACACGCCGACGCCGTAATGTGGTGCGGGAGCGCGTTGCGTGTTTGTCGCAGGCTGTGCCGGCACGGTCGCGGTTGCAAGCCGCTCCTACGCGCATCCAACAGCGACTTTAGAAAGAACCTGCCTGTGTTTGTCGGAGCGAATTGGATCCGCGACCCGCACTGGTATAATCTGCCGCATGCCTTTCAAGCCCAATCGTCTGCTACTATTTTCTATTACCCTGATCACACTGGCGACTCTTTTCGTCGCATGCGGCATATCTGCAACCACTCTGCCAACGCTCACGCTCGTGCCAGCCAGCGTCACCGTTCCCTCAGTTCCTTCAGTTCCTTCAATTCCTGCAGTTGCCTCAGCTTCCGCTTCCACCGACACGCCTCTTCCTTCCGAGACTCCCGCGCCGACATTCACACCCTCGCCCACCGCGCGCGAGGTGCTTGCGCCCACGCTTGGCTATTTTGAAGTCACGGCCGAAGTTACGCCCGTCACGCCTGTGCCATCGCCCGTGCCGCGCATCAAATTTGAGGACGACGTAAAAAACGTTCTGCTCATCGGGTCGGACAAGGTGGACGACTCCGGCGGCTATCGCTCCGACACGCTTATCGTCGTGTCAATTAACAAAACGGCCAACACGGTGACGATGCTTTCCATCCCCCGCGATTTGTTCGTCTTTATTCCGCGAAGCAAGTATCAAATGGGGCGGATCAATTCTGTGATCAACGTCGCAAAAAACGTGCCAGGCGGGCCGATTCCGCTGTTGGAGCAAACCATCCTTTACAACCTGGGCATCCCCATCCATTATTTTGCCCGCGTGGACTTTGATTCGTTCAAGGCCATTGTGGACGCGCTTGGCGGCGTTGACATTCCCGTGTCGTGCACTTTTCAAGATAACCGGCTCAAAGACCCGGCGCTCGACCCGCAAGCGCCGGAGAATTGGGCGCTGTATACTCTCGAAGCCGGCCTGCACCATTTGGACGGCGACACCGCGCTGTGGTATGCGCGCTCGCGACAAGTCAGTCCAGGCGCGGGCGGCGACTTTGATCGCGCCCGCCGCCAGCAGGAAGTTCTGCGCGCCATGTTCCACAAAGCGCGTGAAAGCAATTTGCTCCTCCAAATCCCGGCGCTTTACGATCAGTTCAAAACGTCCGTTGAAACCGACATGACTCTCGGCGACGTTCTGCAGTTCGTCACGCTGGCCTTGTCGCTCGACGACTTGAATATCCGCAGTTACAAAATCTCTCCGCCGTACACGCAAGGCTGGACGACGCCCAACGACGGCGCGTCCGTGCAGTTGCCGGTCGCCGATGATTTCTACGATCGCGTCAAGCGCGTGATGAGCGCCGGCGCGACCAATCGCGCTTCGCAAGCGCCGTTTTCGGTTGAGATTTGGAATGGGACAACGTGGGCCGACGCCGATGCGTTGGCGGCGTACCGCTTAAGTCAGGAGGGCTTGATCGTGTCCATCGGCGCGGCCGATCGCGCCGATTACCCGACTACCACCCTCATTGATTACACAACTAGCTCGAAGGCATCGCCGATTGACGATTTGAAGAAACTGCTTCACATCACCGATCCGGCCAATGTGAGCGCGCAACCCGACGCCAATTCGCCAGTGAACTTCCGGGTGATCCTGGGCGCGGATTACAACCCCTGCACGTATCAGGTCGCGCCGACGGCCACACCCGAACCGACGGCGACACTTGCGGCAGAGACGCCGACGCCGGGCCCGTGAAATCGTAGGGGCGATCCTTGCGGTCGCCCCATTGGGCAGGCGCAAGGCCTGC
>CAYYCF010000153.1:0-6082 GCA_964470235.1 uncultured Anaerolineales bacterium
TGATCATGCTCGCCAATTCCCAGATTGACGTGCGCACCGAAGAGGCGGCGGTTGCCATCATCCGGCCCGACGGAATTGAGCAATATATCGCCGAAAACATTTTGCCGGTAGAGCCGGTGTTTAATCCTGACGAAGCTATCAATGTAGCCGAGGCGATTATCGCGCTGGGCGAACCGGACGAAGAGAGCCAGGCAGACGCCAAGAAACCGAGCCGCTTCCTGGGCATGACTCGATCGCAGTTGGTCGTCATTGTGATTTTGGCGCTGATAGACATTTGCGTGTTAGGCGGCTTTGCCTTCCTCGTCGCGCGCGACACCCTGCTTGGGCCTTGAGGTTCTCCCGAACACCGCGCGAATGCTCCTCTCCATCATCATCCCCAATTGGAACGGCGCGGCGCACTTGCCGGGCTGTCTCAACTCACTCCGCCGCCAGACATTTCGCAATTTTGAAATCGTCGTCGCCGACAACGCCAGCACGGACAATTCGCGCGCGCTGTTAGCCGCCGACTTCCCCGAAGTGAAAGTTGTCGCGCTCGACCGCAACACCGGTTTCACCGGCGCCTGCAATGCCGGGCTGCGGGCGGCGCAGGGCCAGATCAAGATTCTGCTCAACAACGACACGGAGGCCGATCCTCGTTGGCTGGAGGAAGTGGCGGCCGCATTTGAGCGGCATCCGCGCGCCGGTATCGTCGCTTCAAAAATGCTGCTGTTCGATAGACGAGACCTGTTGCACACGGCCGGCGACACGTATCGCACCGACGGCACGCCGGAGAATCGCGGCGTGTGGCAAAAAGACGAAGGCCAGTTCGCCGAGGGGCCGGTGTTCTCGGCCTGCGGCGGCGCAGCCGCGTATCGGGCTGAGATGTTGGCCGAGGTCGGTTTGCTCGACGACGATTTTTTCTTCTCGTGTGAAGATATGGATTTGGCCTGGCGGGCGCAGTTGGCCGGTTGGGGAGCGGTCTTTGCGCCGCGAGCCGTGGTGTATCACAAACTGTCGGCCACCGGCGGCGGCGCTACCGCCAGTTTCCACGACGGGCGCAATTTTATTTATCTGCTGGTCAAAGATGTGCCCGGCAACATCTGGCGCAAACATTGGCGTGAGATAATTGGGGCGCAAGCGCGAATCGCTTGGGAGGCGATCCAAGCCTGGCGCGGCGCCGCGGCGCGCGCCCGTTTGCGCGGCCAACTGGCCGGACTGCTGGCGATTCCAAAACTGCTCACAAAACGTCGCGGCGTTCAGTCGTCTCGCAAAGTTTCCGACGAATACCTTGAATCGGCGCTGAACAAAAATTAAAAATGACTTTTCTCTCCATCATCATTCCCGCCCACAACGAAGAAAATCGTCTGCCGCCCACGCTCAAAACGGTAGACGCGTATCTCGAAAAGCAAAGTTACGCCAGCGAAATCATCGTCGTCGAAAACGGCAGTCAGGATTTGACGACCGTCGTCGCCGAAGCGTTTGCGGCTGATCATCCGCGAGTGAAAGTGATCAGCGAGCGCGGGCGTGGCAAAGGGCTGGCCGTACGCCGGGGCATGCTGGAAGCGGCGGGCGAATACCGTTTCTTCTGCGACGCCGATCTCTCCATGCCGATTGAGGAAGTCGCCAAGTTCCTGCCGCCGCAGTTGAACAACTTCGACGTGGCGATTGGCTCGCGTGAAATGTCGGGCGCGCGCCGCTACAACGAACCGGCCTACCGCCATTTTCAGGGGCGAGTGTTCAGCACGCTCGTCAAAGTCCTCGCGCTGCCCGGCTTTGAAGATACGCAGTGCGGTTTCAAATGCTTTCGAGCCGACATTGCCCGCGACCTGTTCGACGTGCAGATGTTCGGCGGATGGAGTTTTGACGTGGAGGTGCTGTACGTCGCCCGCAAACGCGGTTACCGCATCGTCGAAGTGCCGATTGACTGGTATTACCGATCCGAAAGCCGCGTCCAACCGCTGGCCGATCCTCTGCGTATGTTGCGCGACATTCTGACAATTCGCCGCAATTGGGCGCGGGGAGTTTACGACCGCCGGACTCTTGACAACGGATGAAACGGATGGGAACGGATATTTCTTTTGCACCCGCTAAAATCCGTTCCATCCGTTGTCAACAATCTTCCCGATGTGAAAGTCCCCTCTCTTCGCTTTGAGCATCGCTTCCGCAAGCAGGGCTGCGCACTCGTCGCCGGAATTGACGAGGCCGGGCGCGGGGCGTGGGCCGGGCCGGTGGTGGCCGCCGCCGTCATCTTGCCGCTGGATCGATCCGATCTGACGAAAGCCCTCAGAGGCGTGAACGATTCAAAACAATTGACTGCGCGCCAGCGCGAGCGTTGGTATCCGGTCATTCGCTCGGCGGCGCTCGCCGTCGGCGTCGGCAGGGCCGGGCCGGAAGAAATAGACCGCGACGGGATCGTTCCGGCCACCCGCGCCGCGATGAAGCGCGCCCTGGCCATGCTGGACGTTCCGCCCGACGCGCTTTTGATTGACGCGGTAGATTTGCGCGCTGTTGTGGATTTACCTCAACACTCGCTTGTGCGCGGCGATTCGATTTCACTCTCCATCGCCGCCGCCTCCATCATCGCCAAAGTCAGCCGCGACCGGGCGATGGTGAAGTTGGACGCGCTGTATCCCGGCTACGGATTTGGGAAACACAAAGGGTACGGCACTGCTTTGCATCAAGCGGCGCTGGAGCGGTTGGGGGCGAGCGAGGCGCATCGAGGAAGTTTCAAACCGGTGGCGAGGGTGAGATAATTAACTCATGCCCCTCGCCCTCATCCACGACTGGCTCAACCAAATCGGCGGCGCGGAAGACGTGCTGGACGCAATGGTGAGCATGTACCCCGGCGCGCCGATCTTCACTTCAATCTACTGGCCAGAGAAAATGCCCGCGCACTACCGCCAATGGCCGATCCGGGTATCGTTCATGGATCGCCTGCCGGGGATCCATCGCCACCATCAGCCTTATCTTTTCCTCTACCCTTTTGCATTTCGGCAATTCGATTTATCTGCTTATAGCATCATCCTCTCGAACAAAAGCGGCTTTGCCCACTGCATCCGTAAACCGAAGGGCGCGCTTCACATTTGCTATTGCCTGACCCCCACGCGCTACGTGTGGGGCTTTGACGATTACGCCAGGCGCGAAGGTCTAAGCCCGGCGTCACAACAAATCCTTCGCCCTGCATTGCAACTACTCAAACAGTGGGACAAGACAGCGGCGAGGGAAGTCGATCACTTCATCGCCATATCGTCGGAAGTTCAGCGGCGAATCGCCCGCTTTTACGGGCGCGACTCTGTTATCATGTACCCGCCCGTTGCCACCGAGCGATTCTCGCCGCGCAGTGACGTGGGCGACTATTTTCTTTGCCTGGGCCGATTGATTCCGTACAAACGAGTCGATCTCGCCGTCCTGGCTTGCACGGCGCTCAACCTGCCACTGCTCGTCGGCGGCGACGGGCGCGACCGCGCGCGGCTGGAAAAGATGGCCGGACCTACGGTAAAATTCTTGGGGCGCGTGCCTGAGCCGGAACTGCCGGAATTGATCGCCCGCTGCCGCGCCTTCATCTTTCCCGGTCTCGAAGACTTTGGCATCGCCCCGGTGCAGGCGATGGCGGCCGGGCGGCCCGTCATTGCCTTCGCCGGCGGCGGCGCGTTGGACACCGTGATCGAAGGCCAGACCGGCCACCTCTTTCACGAGCAAACCGTCGACTCATTGGCCGACGTTCTCAAGCAATTCGACCCGGCGCGATTCGATCCGGCTTCCATTCGCGCCTTCGCACTGAAATTTGACCGGAAGGCGTTCGAGAAGCAGTTGCGCGAATTTGTGGACTCGGTGAAGTCTCGCTGAAGATGAATTAACCGCCAAGACGCAAAGAGCGCAAAGATTTTGGGGTTTCTTCGCGTCCTTCGCGCCTTCGCGGTGAATAAATAAAATGGAAATTCGCCTCTATCTCAAAATCCTCCTCCGCTGGTGGTGGCTCGTCGCCATTCCGGCCCTTGTAATCGGCGCGGTCGGGCTGATCACGTACCATCGCCCGCCTGCCACCTACGGCGCGACCGTCCACTTCACCGCCAGCCTGCCGCCAACCCTCACCGACAACCCCGGCTTCGACCCGTCCTACACCAGTTGGCTCACCTCGGAATACATCGTGGGCGGACTCTCGGACTGGGTTAAGACAAATGCGTTTGCAACAGAAGTTAGCGAGGAGTTGTCCAAGCAAGGCAAAGAAATTCCGCCCTCCGCCGTGCAAGGCTCGCTGGCATCGGATTACGTCCGCAGTCAACTTGTCATCTTTGTCAACGGCGGCAACGCCGACGACGTGACCGCCGTCGCCAACGCGACCATCGTTGTTCTGCAAACGCGCAACGCCGAGACGTTTCCGCAATTGGGCGGCGTGAACGCGATAGTGACCGCGCTGGACACGCCTTCGGTCGGCGCATCACCCCCCGGCTTGCGCGCCATGCTCGACCTCCCTATCCGCCTGGCCCTGGGACTCGCCGTCGGCGTGGCCCTCGCCTTTATTGCCCACTACTTCGATCCGTTCGTGCGCGACAAACGCGAAATCGAATCTCTCGGCCTCCACATTTTGGCCGAGATACCCAAACACAAACAATCCTAACTTGGAGTTTGGAGTTTGAAATTTGGGATTTGGGATTTGGGATTTGCTATTTCCCTACTTCTGGTAAGATTACTTCATGCCTATAACCGAATACTTTCGCATCCTTGTGCGGCGCGGGTGGATATTACTATTGATGGCCGTGTTGACGGCGGCGGCGGCGTTTGTTTTCAGCAAACTGCAAACGCCCGTGTATCAATCCACCATTTACATTCTGGTCCAACCGGCGCGCACCGATTTCGGCCTCACGCAGTCGGCCAAAATACTACTGCGTTCGTACGTGGCGTGGATGGACACCGACAACCGCGCCCGCGAAGTGATAGAAGCAAAACAACTCGACATGGAACCAGGCACACTCCGTAACAACGTGACGATTGTCTCCGACGACTCACGGTTTGTGATTCAGATTGACGTCAAAAACGAAAACGGCGACCTGGCCAACGACATCGCCAAAAAGTGGGCCGAGTTGTTTGTGCAATGGCGCAACGACGAGAATCAAAAACAGCGCAAAGAAGATCGCGTGGACGCGGTCATTCTCGACGAGCCGAGCTACACCCTCGACCGACCCAAGGCCGAAATCAACACTGTGGCGGGCGGCGTGTTGGGTCTTCTGCTCGGCAGTGTCATTATCTTCGTCCTCGAATATCTCGACTCCGCCGTCATCCGCGCCGCCGCCGACATCGAGCGCCAATTCAACTTGCCCGTGCTCGGCGCAATCCCGGCAACCGAGTCGGCGCGAAAAAGAAAATAAGTATGGGAGTATGGGAGAACTCACTCCCACACTCCCACACGATGATTACAACACCCATGCCAAAAGACTCTCTGATTACTCTCTCGAATCCCCGCTCCGCCGCCGCCGAGGCCTTTCGCACCCTCCGGACAAACCTGACGTTCTCCGGCATCGAAAAGCCGCTGACCACTCTGTTGGTCACTTCGGCCACGCTCGACGCCGATTCCACCGCGTTCGCCGGAAAAAGCGTTACGCTCGCCAACCTGGCCGTCACCCTCGCGCAGGGCGGGCGCAAAACAATATTGGTGGATTGCGACCTGCGCCGGCCCGTGCAACATGAATTGTGGGACATTTCGAATGAGCGCGGCCTGAGCAGTTTTGTGTTGGAGGGCGGCGAGCCGCCGCTTGCCGCCGTCGGCGTGGACGACCTGTGGATTCTGCCCGCCGGACCCTTGCCGCCCATTCCTGCCGACCTGCTCGGATCGATCAAGATGGACAAAGCCATCGCCATCCTCAAAGCCCGCGCCGACATCGTGCTGTTCGACGCGCCGCCGGTGGTCGCCGTCACCGACGCCGCCCTGCTGGCCTCCAAACTCGACAGTGTTCTGCTCGTGCTCACCGCCGGTCAAACGCGCCGCGATCACGTCCTCCGCGCCAAAGAATTGCTCGACAAGATCGGCGTGCGCATCGTCGGCGCGGTGTTAACCAACGCTCCAATAGACGAAAGTCTGAAGGTCTATTAGCGTATCGCATATCGC
>CAYYCF010000154.1:0-1283 GCA_964470235.1 uncultured Anaerolineales bacterium
AACGCCGCCATCGGCAAATATGCGGCCACGTCCGGGTTGGTCATCTTGATCGGCGGGCTGGTCGTGTCTCTCTTCAAACCCGAATACCAGTTCGTTCCCTTCATCACGCTCATCATCGGTTTCATCCTGTCCAACGTCGGCATCTACTTCTCCAACCGTTACGTGCGCGAGCCGCGACCGGATAAGGCCGTCGAGGGCGCGCTCAAAGGTTTCGACGACAAGTACGCGCTCTATCAATACCGGCTTCCGGCGTCGCACGTTTTGGTGTGCCCGTCGGGCATGTTCGTCATCGTGCCGAAATTTCAGTCTGGCGCCATCGCTTGGGATGGCAAACGTTGGAAACATAAAGGCGGCAGTGTTTTCCTCAGCTTGTTTGGGCAGGAAGGGCTGGGCAACCCCAACGCCGAGGCCGCCGCCGAAGTGGAGTCGTTGTCGCGCTTTCTGGCCAAAAAAGTGGAGGGCGACCTTCCTCCGGCGCAAGCCATCATTGCCTTTTACAATCCGAAAGTTACTGTTGAGGCCAACGACGCGCCTATCCCGGCCATGCACGTCAAGCAGGTGAAAGAGTACCTGCGAAAACTCCCCAAAGGGCCGACACTGACTCCGGCGCAGGTGGAGAAGCTGGATGAAGTATTGGGCGTGTAAGGTGTAATGCCCCGCATCACGGATCGAATTGAAATTCGCGCACTTTTGGAAACCGACCGCGCCTGGTCGGTTTACGCGCTAGGCGATCTCGCTCCGGGCTTCTTTGAAAAATGCGAATGGTTTCGCGCCGGCCCAGACGCCCAAGCGCTGCTCCTGCTCTACCGCGCATTTGAAACGCCGGTGCTGTTGACGCACGGCATTGCGGATGGCGTCCGCCCCCTGCTGGACGAAATCGCGAACGAGCGCACGATGTATCTTTCGATCAAGCCGGAGATTTTGCCGCTCGTCAAAATGCTCTGGAGCGTGGAACACGAAACGGCGATGTGGCGGATGACCGTCGGCACTTCCACCTTTCGCCCGCCGTCCACCGAGAACTTGGAGCGATTGACTCTTGACGACCTCCAAGGTTTGCAAGAATTGTATGATGACGGCCAGTCTACCGGCGAAGCGCCGGATTTCTTTTACCCCGCGATGATCGATCAAGGCGTGTTCTTCGGCATCCGCGAGAACGGCGCGTTGGCAGCGGCGGCGGGGACTCATCTGGTCACGCCGTCGGAAGGCGTGGGCGCGGTGGGCAACGTGTACGTGCGCCGCGACCGGCGCGGGCGCGGGTTAGCAGCCAGGGTTACCGGCGCGGT
>CAYYCF010000154.1:1383-2870 GCA_964470235.1 uncultured Anaerolineales bacterium
AATCATGGAACCCTCCGAATACGACAACATCGCGCGCGTGCAGGAGCGCCACTGGTGGTATCGCGGCATGGCGGCGATTAGCCTGCGCTTGTTGGGCAGCGCTCGCGTAGTAGCGACTTTAGTCGCTCGCGGCGAACAGCGACTGAAGTCGCCACTACTACTCGACGCCGGGTGCGGACCCGGCGGCATGTTGACTCACCTATCGGCCATTGGCCGACCCATAGGAATTGATCTGCATCCGTTGGCGCTGGCTCACGCCAAAGCCGCCCACCCCGCCCCGTTGGCGCGCGCTTCGGTGGAGCGTTTGCCGTTTGCCGATCACTGTTTTGACATTGTGACGTCGTTTGACGTGTTGTATCATCTGGCCGTCGGCGACGACGTGGCCGCCCTCAAAGAACTCGCCCGCGTGCTTCGATCGGAAGGGATCCTGTTGATTCGCGTTCCGGCGTTGGAAGCATTGCGCGGCGCGCACGACGCGGTGGTCCATACCCGCCACCGCTACACCGCCGGAGAACTGCGCGCCAAGTTGCGCGCCGCCGGTTTTCAGATCGAACGGTTGACGTATGCCAACACCGTGCTGTTTTTTCCGGTTCTGTTTCGCCGTTTGACGCAAGCCAAACACAGCGGAAAGGAAAATTCCGACGTAGAATTGCCGCCGCCGCTGATCAACCGCTTTCTCGAATTCGTTTTGAAAATTGAATCGAGCTGGCTGGCGCGATTTGATCTGCCCATTGGAGTCAGCTTGTTTGCGTTGGCACGTACTGACAACGGATAGAACGGATGAAAAGAACTCAACGAAAATTTCATGCGTCCTAACAGCATCTCTGCCTTTTTTCCCGCGTACAACGACGGCGGCACGATCCCCAGTATGGTCATCACCGCCCTGCGCACGCTGGCCACCGTCACTGACGATTACGAAGTCGTGGTCGTGAACGACGGCAGCGCCGATTACACCGCCGAGGTGTTAGAGGAATTGGCGCGGGTGTATCCGCAAGTTCGCATTGTTCATCACCCTAAGAATCGCGGCTACGGCGCGGCGCTCCGCACCGGCTTTGCCAGCGCGCAGAAGGAGTGGGTGTTTTACACCGACGGCGACGCGCAATACGACCCGCACGAATTGACAATTCTGGTGGGTGCGCTTGCGCCGGGAGTGGACATCGTGAACGGCTACAAGATCGTCCGGCAGGACCCGCTGCACCGCGTTATCATCGGGCGGCTCTATCATCACTTCGTCAAATTCATGTTCGGATTTAAGTTGCGAGACGTGGACTGTGATTTTCGCCTGATCCGCCGCGAGGTGTTCGACAGCGTGCCGCTGGAATCGGACACCGGCACGATCTGTTTAGAAATGATCAAGAAGTTCCAGGACAACGGCTACAAATTCGCAGAAGTCCCGGTGCATCACTTTCATCGCGCCTACGGCAAGAGCCAGTTCTTCAACTTCCCCCGCTTGTGGCGCACAGCCATTCAACTGACTCAGTTATGGT
>CAYYCF010000154.1:2970-6059 GCA_964470235.1 uncultured Anaerolineales bacterium
AGTTTGGGATTTGGGATTTATTACGGTGACCGATTTTTCGCCCTCCTTCTCCTCCCGTTCCGTCCTCATCACCGGCGGGCTGGGCTTCATCGGGAGCAATTTGGCGCGCCGCCTGGCCGATGTCGGCGCGCATGTGACCGTCATCGACTCGCTCATCCCCGAATACGGCGGAAAGCCGTTCAACCTCGACGGCTATCAAGATCGAATCACAGTCAACATCGCCGACGTGCGCGATGAGTACAGCATGGATTATCTGGTGCGCGAGCAGGATTTTATCTTCAACCTTGCCGGTCAAGTCAGCCACATCGACTCGATGCGCGATCCTTACGTCGATCTGGACATCAACTGCCGCAGTCAACTCTCGATACTCGAAGCGTGCCGCAAGCATAACCCTCAAGTGCGCCTGGTGTATTCGGGCACGCGGCAAATATACGGCAAGCCGCAATACCTGCCGGTGGACGAAAAGCACGCCATTGATCCGGTGGATGTGAACGGCGTGAACAAAGTGGCGGGCGAGTGGTATCACCTGGTCTATCAACGGGCCTACGGACTCCGCGCCACCTCCCTCCGGCTCACTAACACCTACGGCCCGCGCATGCGCGTGGTGGACGCACGGCAGACTTTTCTCGGAATTTGGATCCGGCGCGTCATCGAGAGCGAGGAAATTCTTGTGTACGGCGACGGCGAGCAGAGGCGCGATTTTACTTACGTGGACGACGCGGTTGAAGCCCTGTTGTTGGCGGCGGCGCGCGACGAGGCCATTGGAAAGATTTACAACCTGGGCGGCGACGAGGTGATTTCGCTGCGCGATCTGGCCGGGCAATTGGTCGTCCTCAACGGGGGCGGCAGTTTCCGGCTGGTTCCTTTTCCCGCCGAACAAGAGGCGATAGACATCGGCGATTACTACGGCGATTACGGCAAGATCAAAAACGAGCTGGGCTGGACGCCGAAGGTGAAATTAGACGAAGGGCTGAGGCGGACGTTGGATTACTACCGACAACATCGGGCCGAGTATTGGTAATTACGACTCCAAAACTCAAACTCCAAACTCCCAATCATGGCGCGACCACGCCCGGAGCGAGAGTTTGAAATTTGAAGTTTGAAATTTGAGATTGATGATTCCCCAAGCCAATCCCGGCGCGTCATACCGCGCGCACAAAGAGGAAATTGATGAAGCCATTCGCCGCGTGAGCGAATCGGGCTGGTACATTCTCGGCCCGGAAGTGGATGCGTTCGAAGCGGAGTTCGCCGCCTACGTCGGCGTGAAGCACTGCATCGGCGTAGCCAACGGCACGGACGCGCTGCGTTTGGCGCTTCAGGCCGCCGTGCCTTATCGCGGCGCGGAGGGCGTCACGGTTTCGATGACGGCGACGGCCACAGTAACGGCTATCACCGAGGCCGGTTGGCAGCCGTTGATGGCCGACATTCTCGCCGACGAGTTCACGCTCGACCCCGCCGCGCTGGACGCCGCCCTCACCGCGCCGGGGATGTTCGTCGTCCCCGTGCATCTCTACGGCCAACCAGCTCGCATGGGTGAAATCATGCGGCTGGCGGAAGAGCGCGGCGCGCTGGTGATCGAAGATTGCGCGCAGGCGCACGGCGCGGTGGTCGGCGGCAAGCGAGTCGGCTCGTTCGGCGCGGCGGCGGCCTTCAGTTTTTATCCGACGAAGAATCTGGGCGCGTTGGGAGACGGCGGCGCGGTAGTCACCGGCTCGGATGAAATCGCCCAGCGTGTGCGCCTGCTGAGAATGTACGGCTGGCGCACGCGGTACATCTCCGACCTACACGGCACGAACAGCAGACTTGACGAATTGCAGGCCGCCATCTTGCGCGTCAAACTTCGCTATTTGGACGACGACAACGCGAAACGGATCAGGATCGCCGAAAAATACAACGCCGCCTTAAGCGCGCTCGATTTGAAGCTGCCGCCCGCCGGGGGCGTTTACCATCAATACGTCATCCGCCATCCGAAGCGCGAGGCGTTGAAACAATTGCTGGAAGACCTGGGCATCGGGACTTCCATCCTTTATCCCGTTCCCGTGCATTTGCAACCGGCCTACGCCGACGACCCGCCCGAGCAACTGCCCGTCACCGAGCAATTTTCGCGCGAGCTGCTCTGCCTGCCGATGTATCCGGAATTGACGGACGAGGAGGTTGAGAAGGTAAGTGAGGCGGTCAGGGTTGCTCTGGGGAAACCAGCGTCGTAGGCAATTCGCGGTTGCTTTTTTTATCTTCTCGTTTATAATGCCCCCAAGAGGAGAATGTGATACGCCATGAATTTATACGTGGGTAATCTGCCGTTCAACATAACCGAAGACGAGTTGCGGCAGGCCTTCGAAGCCTTCGGCCAGGTGTCAGGCGCGAGCATCATCAAAGATAAAATGACCGGCCAATCGCGCGGGTTCGGATTTGTGGAAATGCCCACCGACTCGGAAGCGACGGCGGCCATTGCCGGGTTGAACGGCAAAGACCTGAAAGGTCGAGCGCTCATCGTCAACGAGGCGCGGCCGCGTGAAGAGCGCCCACGGGGAGACGGCGGAGGCCGGCGACCTGGCGGCAGCGGCGGGTACGGCGACCGCGACAAGCGCGGCGGTAGCGGCGGCAAGCGGCGTTTTTAGCCACGCTCGGCCCACAATCGATCATCCAACAAAAAAGCCCCCGGCCTGCGCCGAGGGCTTTTTGACTGTGGGGCGGACTTTCCAGTCCGCCGCATTGACGGGCTAGAAAGCCCGCCCTACAAACTACGACGCCAGATACTCGTCCAATACTTTCTTGGCAATCTTATAGGCCGAGCCGATCTGTTTAGCTTTGATCTGGCCTTTCTCGATCATCTGCATCACATCGGCCTCGGTGACTTGCATGTAGGCGGCGGCCTGAGCGGGAGACATCACATCGGGAGGCGGGCCGCCAGCCGGAGCGGCAGGGGCTGCCGGAGCCGGCGCAGGGCCGCCGGCCGGCGCGGGCGGTTGCATCCCGCCCTGGAAGGCTTGCCCCATGATGTTGCCAATTCCGATTCCGGCGCCAATACCCGCGGTCAGCCCGGCGCCGCCGCCGGGGTTCTTCGCCGCGTCGCGCATGGCATCGGCGGC
>CAYYCF010000155.1:0-2259 GCA_964470235.1 uncultured Anaerolineales bacterium
TGCGATGACTACTACCGTCATTCGTCACGCTGATGTTCTGGTCACCATGGATGTCGCCCGCCGCGAGATTCGGGATGGTGGGATGGTCATCCGCGATGGGGTGATTGAGGCCGTTGGCCCGACGAATGATCTGCCCACCGTCGCCGATGTCAAGATGATTGACCTCAGCGGCTACGTCGTCTTCCCCGGTCTGGTCAACACCCACCACCACCTGTACCAGACCCTCACCCGCGCCGTACCTGCGGCGCAGGACGCAGTGCTCTTCAAATGGCTACAAACTCTATACCCGATCTGGGCGCGAATGACGCCGGACGCCATATACATCTCCGCGCTCACCGGCATGGCCGAGTTACTGCTCTCCGGTTGCACCACCGCCAGCGATCACTTGTACCTGTTCCCCAACGGATCAAAGCTTGAAGATGAAATCCGCGCCGCGCAGGAGATCGGGATTCGATTCCACGCCTCGCGCGGCTCGATGAGTCTGGGCGAATCCAAAGGCGGCCTGCCCCCCGATTCCGTTGTGGAAACTGAAGACGCCATTTTGAGGGATAGCCAACGCCTGATCGAATCTTTTCACGATCCCAAGCCTGGGGCGATGATCCGGATCGTGGTTGCGCCTTGCTCGCCGTTTTCGGTGACGCCTGATTTAATGAAGCAGTCGGCGGCGCTGGCGCGCGAATATCACGTGACTCTGCACACACACCTGGCGGAATCGCTCGACGAAGAGAAATTCTGTCTTGAAAAATTTGGACACCGCCCGGTGGACTACCTGGAAACATTGGGGTGGGTGGGGCCGGACGTGTGGTATGCCCACGCCGTGCACGTCAACGAGGCGGAGATCGCGCTCATGGCGCGCGCCGGTTGCGGCGTGGCACACTGCCCGTCGTCGAACATGCGGTTGGCGTCCGGCATCGCGCCCGTCAAAAAATACCGCGCCGCCGGAGTGAAAGTGGGCCTAGGCGTGGACGGTTCAGCCAGCAACGACGCATCGCACATGCTGGGCGAGGCGCGGCAGGCGATGTTGCTGGCGAGGTTGGGACTCTCTCTTAACCCCCACCCCGGCCCTCCCCCGTCGCGGAACAACGCCGCGACAAGGGAGGGAGCGGACTCCTCTCCCCCGTTTGGCGATCCTCTGAACGGAGGTGGGGCTGGGGGTGGGGGGTGGATGTCCGCCCGCGAAGCGTTGGAGATTGCCACGCTCGGCGGGGCGAAAGTGTTGGGGCGCGATGATATTGGTTCGCTGTCCAAAGGCATGTGCGCCGATTGGTTCGCGCTCAAGTTGGATCGGCTCGATTACGCCGGAGCCTTGCACGATCCGGTTGCCGCCACCGTTTTCTGTGCGCCGCAAAAAGCGGATTACGTGATGGTGAACGGGAAGATGATCGTGAAGGATGCCCAATTGCAGACAGTGGAATTGGGGCCGGTGATCGAGATGCACAACAGGATTGCGAAGAATTTGGTGAACGGGTGAAATATGCCATCCCCATTTCCCGGAATGGACCCGTATGTTGAGCAATCGGAAGTGTGGCGGGACTTCCACGACGACCTGGCAGGCGAGATACGGGCGCGACTGAATCAGCAACTCGGCCCGCGCTACTACGCCGCTCTCGAACCGCGTATGACTTACGAAGTGATTGAGGTCGCAACGAAGTACGGAGGGCAGCCGGACGTGGGAGTGTTTCGTCTGCGCGAAGCGGCAACTGTCGCGCCGCCATCAACAGCCACTCCCGTGAAAAACCGCGTGCCGCTTGAGTTTCCGGTGCGTTTGCAAACGGTTACAATCCGCAAGGCTGTCGATCGCGAATTGGTAACCAGCATCGAATTACTTTCGCCCGTCAACAAACAGCCAAGCCATGCGGCTTACAAAAGCTATCACCGCAAGCGCCGCGCGCTTCTGCGTTCGGAAACGCATTTGATTGAAATTGATCTGTTGCGCGGCGGCGAAAGACCGCCGCTGGCCGATCCCGTTCCTGCCGCGCCGTATTACGTGACACTCAGCCGCGTTGATGAGCGGCCAACCGTTCAGGTCTGGCCGATCCAGTTGAAAGATAAACTGCCGGTCGTGCCTGTGCCTCTGCTTGAGCCGGACCCGGATGTGCCGCTCGATCTTAGCGTGGTAGCGGCCGCCGTCTATGAGCGGGGCGCGTATGCTGTTCGCATTGATTACAGCGCACCCCCGCCACCGCCGCCACTCTCGCCTGAAGAGCAAACGTGGGTTGAGATGATTCTGAAACGGGAGAAGCAAGATGCCCAAACGCC
>CAYYCF010000155.1:2359-3819 GCA_964470235.1 uncultured Anaerolineales bacterium
TACGTCGGGCCGGACGCCGGTCACACGCTCGGGCCGAAGACGACGGTGATTGACGCCAATGGCCGGTATCTTGTCCCAGGCTTGCTCGACGGACACATGCACGTCGAGTCGGGCATGGTCACCGTCACCGAATTTGTGCGCGCCGTGATCCCGCACGGCACGACGGGCATGTTCATTGACCCGCACGAAATTGCCAACGTGTTCGGTTTGCGCGGCGTGAAGTTGATGGTCGCTGAAGCGCAAGGCCTGCCAATCAATGTGTGGGTGCAAATGCCGTCGTGCGTGCCTTCCGCGCCCGGGTTGGAGACGCCCGGCGCGCGCATCGGCCCGGACGAAGTGCGCGAAGCGATGACCTGGCCGGGTATTATCGGCTTGGGCGAGATGATGAACTTCCACGGTGTGTATCTCTCCGACGAGAAGATGCACGGCGAGATGGCGGAGACGATGAAGGCGCGCAAAGTGATTGGCGGACATTATGCCGCGCCCGATCTGGGCGCGCCGTTTCACGGATACGTCGCGGGCGGGCCGCAAGACGATCACGAAGGCACGCGAGTCGAAGACGCGGTGGCGCGCGCGCGGCAGGGCATGAAGCCGATGTTACGGCTCGGCTCGGCCTGGTACGACGTGGCGACTCAAATAAAAGCCGTCACCGAACTTGGGCTCGATCCGCGCCACTTCATTCTGGTCACCGACGACTCGCACTCCGGCACGCTGGTCAACGAGGGCCACATGGATCGGGTGGTCAAGCATGCCATCGCGCAAGGTGTGCGCCCGCTGACGGCTATTCAAATGGCGACGCTCAACACGGCGGAACATTTCGGCGTTTCCAATGATGTGGGTCAAATTGCGCCGGGGCGTTATGCCGATATTTTGGTTGTGAGCGATTTGCCGACTCTAGCCATTGACACGGTGATCGGCGCGGGCGAGGCTCTGGCCGAAGACGGTCAACTGAAAGTCGAACTGCCAAAATTTGATTATCCGGCGGACGTGAAACAATCGGTACATTTGGGGAAGGTATTGAAAGCGGAAGACTTCAAAATCCCAAATCCCAAACTCCAAACTCCAAACTTCAAATCGCAAAATCCAAAAGCCAAAGCCAATGTGATTGGGGTGATCGAAAACCAAGCGCCGACGAAACACTTGGTGTTCGATCTGCCGGTGGAAGACGGGGCGGTGCAGATCGACGCGGCGCAGGATGTGTGTAAAGTGGCGCTGGTGGAACGGCACAGAGGCACAGGCGGAGTGCAGACCGGTTTCGTGCACGGCTTTGGCTTCAATGTGCCGTGCGCGATTGCTTCGACGGTGGCGCATGACAGCCATCATATGTTGGTGGTCGGCACGGACGACGCGGCGATGGCGTTGGCAGCCAATGAATTGGCGAAAGTCGGCGGCGGCATGTTGGTGGTGAAGAACGGCCGGGTCGAGGCCGTCGTTGAACTGCCGATCGCCGGGTTGATGTC
>CAYYCF010000155.1:3919-6041 GCA_964470235.1 uncultured Anaerolineales bacterium
GAACGGCTGCCCACCGAACCGGACTTGGCAAAAAAGCTTGGCATCTCTCGCGCCACGTTGCGGGAGGCCATGCGCCTGTTCGAAGAGCGCGGGCGGATTGCCCGCAAACCTGGCGTGGGCACATTTGTGCTGGGGCCGCACCCGATCATCGAGACCGGGCTCGAAGTGTTGGAAAGCATTGAAACACTGGCGAAGCGATTGTCGTTGCGCACCCGCATGGCCGATTTGTCGGTGGCCGAGCGGGCGGCGGATGAACGCGATTGCGCCGCGCTGAACGTGCCGGTCGGCTCGCCGGTGATTGACATCTCGCGTGCCATTTACGCCGGAAACGTACCTGTGGCGTTTCTTACCGACGTGCTGCCGGATCGGATCGTGACGCAGGAAGAAATGGATAACTTTAGCGGTTCGGTGCTTGACCTTTTGCTCACACGGAATGACCCTCCGTTGGGGCAGTCGCGCACAGCCGTCACCGCCGAGTCGGCCGACGGTGTGCTGGCGCGGCATTTAGGGGTCCAGCGCGGCACGCCGCTGCTACATTTCGAGGCCGTGCTGTTTTCGCAGACGGGCCGCGCGCTGGATCATTCGCACAGTCATTTCGTGCCGGGGTATTTCAAGTTTCACGTGGTGAGGAAAGTGGGCAGGTGATCAAGTAAACAGGTATACAAGTAAATAGGTACGCAGGTAAGCAGGTATAGAGGTAGTTCCCTGTGTACCTGTGTACCTTTTTGCCTGCTATATTCGTCAGGAGAAACATGAAAGAGGTTGCCGAAATTCAAAAGCGCGTTGCGGCTTCGCGCAATGATATTATCAAATTCATGCGCGAGATTTGCGCCATCCCGTCTATGGATTCAAAAATCGGGCCGGTGGGGGAGCGCATCGGCGCGGAAATGCGCTGGCTGAAGTACGACGAAGTGCGCTTCGACAAGATGGGCAACATTATGGGGCGCGTTGGCAACGGCTCCAAAGTGATCGTCTACGACTCGCATATTGATACGGTGGGCATCGGCGACCGCTCGGCTTGGGGCTGGGATCCCTTTGAAGGCAAAGTGGAAAACGGCGTGTTGTATGCCCGCGGGGCGTGCGACGAAAAAGGCAGCACGCCCGGAATGGTGCACGGGTTGGCTATAGCGCGCGATCTCGGCTTGTTGGAAGGTTGGACGGCGTACTACTTTGGCAACATGGAAGAATGGTGCGACGGTATTGCTCCCAACACCTTTGTCGAAGTCGATCCGAAAGTGCGCCCGGACTTCGTCGTCATCGGCGAGCCGACGAAGATGCTGGTTTATCGCGGCCACAAAGGCCGGGTGGAGATCAAAGTGGTGGCGAAGGGCAAGAGCGCGCACGCCGCCAGCAACCATCTGGGCGACAACGCGCTGTATAAAATGCTGGAGCTGATCAGCGGCATCCGCGATTTGGAGCCGAAGTTGGGCGACCACGAATTTTTGGGCCACGGCAAGATCACCGTGAGCGATATGCAAGTCAAAACGCCGAGTATCAACGCCGTGCCGGACGAGGCCACCATTTATATCGATCGACGGCTGACGTTTGGCGAAGACAAGAACGCGGCCATCGAGCAAGTACGGTCTCTCATTCCACCAGCGCATCGCGACTCGATCACGGTGGAAGAAATGTTTTACGACGACCCGTCGTACACCGGCTTTGTATTTCCGGTTGACAAATATTTCCCGGCGTGGGCTTATGAAGAGTCGCACCCGATTGTACGGGCCGGGCAAAAGACTCGCACGCTGATCGGCTTGCCCGACGCGCCCAGCGGCAAATGGAATTTCAGCACCAACGGCATTTATTGGGCCGGCAAGGCGAAGATACCGTCCATCGGCTTTGGGCCGGGTGACGAGGAAACGGCGCACACCATTCACGATTCGGTGCCGTTGGACGACATGGTGAAAGCAACGGAATTCTACGCGCTATTTCCGAGTATATTGAGAGCATAGGTGTCCATTGAGTGAATTGACATTGCTCTGATTTAGAGTGGAGTAATGACAGATGAAGCGCGCTTGCGCAGAGGATTATCCTATAAGCAAAGACTATTCTAACAGGAGGAACCTACCATGCGAAGCTTTATCGGACGCGACATACTGTCGCTGAAAGATTTCGAGCGCGA
>CAYYCF010000156.1:0-6026 GCA_964470235.1 uncultured Anaerolineales bacterium
AACCGCCGGGCGAGTTGATTGCCTTCATCAACAGCATCGGCGAGTTGGCCATTGCTGTTGTCAACGGCAACGCCGGGCAGCGATTAAGCGCAAAGGTCGGCGACACGGTCGAAGTAATCAAACTTTAGCCTGTTTGTGACAACGGATAAGACGGATTTCAACGGATGTTTCCGATTCATCCGTTCACATCCGTTCCATCCGTTGTCAAAAAAAATCCATGACTCAACCCCTTCCCCTCGTCATTCAGAATCTATCCTTCAAGTACCTCAGCCGCCCCGAACCCGCGCTCAAAAACATTTCACTCGAAATGCGCCCGGGAGAAATGTTGCTGGTGGCCGGGGTCAGCGGTTGCGGCAAGACCACGCTGATTCGTTCGATCAACGGCCTCATCCCGCGCAGTTATCGCGGCGATCTTCAAGGTCGGGTGCTGTTGAACGGGACCGACGCGCACACCTACACCCTGGCGAGCCTGTCCCAAATCGTCGGCACGCTTCTGCAAGACCCGGAAAAACAAATCCTGGGCGCGCACGTCCAATCGGAATTGGCCTTCGGGCCGGAGAACCTGGGCTTGCCGGCGGAGGAGATCGCCGAGCGCGTGGGAGAGGCGTTGAGCCGGTTGGGCCTTAATCATTTACGCCACCGGGAAACATTTTCTATTTCGGGAGGCGAAAAACAAAAAGTGGCCCTGGCCGGAGTGCTGGCGATGCGGCCTTCGATTCTTCTGCTGGACGAGCCGCTGGCTTCGCTGGACCCGGCCTCGGCCCGCGAGGCACTGGCCGTGTTCCGCCGCCTGGCCGACGAAGGCTCGACGATTCTGATAGTGGAGCATCGCATCGAAGACGCGCTGGCGGCTCGCCCCGATCGGGTGTTATATCTCAAAGAAGGCGAAATGAAATACTTGGGCGCGCCGGACGGATTGGCCGACGTGGTGGATTGGCACGAAGTGAAACTGCCGGTCACGCAAGTGATCAGGCGCATTCGGGCAGAGAAAGCGAAAGAAGGAGAAAAAGAAAAGGAGGCGGTTGAGGTGCGGGCGCCGCGCCCGTCGGCGAACGGCAAGCCATTGATTAAGTTCGAAAAAGTTTCGTTCGGTTACGGCGACGACCCGGATGTGTTGCGCAACATCAACCTGGAAATTCGCGCCGGAGAAACGGTGGCGTTGTTGGGTCCCAACGGCGCGGGCAAGAGCACGTTGGTCAAACACGCCATCGGTTTGGTCAAGCCGCGCTCCGGCCACGTGCTGGTGGAAGGCCGCGACACGCGCGATCTCTCGGTGGCGCAGATCGCGCGCACGCTCGGTTACGCCTTTCAGAGTCCGACGCACATGCTCTTCGCGCCGACCGTAAAAGAGGAGTTGGCGTTCGGCCCGCGCAACATGGGGTACAGCGCACCGGAAATTGACCGGGCGGTTGGCGAGTCGGTTCGCACGTTGAATCTGGTCGGGCTGGAGGACTACTCGCCGCTCTCGCTCTCGTTCGGGCAGCAAAAGCGCGTCACTATCGCCTGCGTGCTGGCCATGCGCTCGAAAATTCTGGCCCTCGATGAACCGACCGCCGGACAGGATTTTGGCAACTACATAGCTTTCATGGACGGCATTCTCGGCAAGCTGGGAGCCGGCTCAATTGCCTCCAACTTTGAGGCCGTAATGTTCATCACGCACGATCTTGACCTGGCGATCACGTTCGCTTCCCGCGTCATCCTGCTGGCCGATGGCCGTGTGGCCGCCGACGGGCCGCCCGAAACGGTGCTGGCCGACTCGGCCTTGCTGGCGCGATGCCGCATTGTGCCGACTTCCCTCCTCGAAGAGAATCTGCGGCAACTCCGCACGACGGGCGGGTTTATGCGAGCTGAAGCGTTGGCGGCGTTGTAACTTTTCAGTCTCTACGGTGTTGCAATTAGTGAAAAGGCCGGGGAGGCCGGAAGGAGGCCGACATCCAATTAGCAACACTACGCACGTTAGCTCATCGAATCGCTTGCTCTCTTTACTTGCAATGAGGAGGATTTGACCGATGGACAAAAGCACTATGTGGAAATTCGGCACGCGCGAAATTGTGTACTCCGCCATTGGCGCGGCGCTTTACGGCGTGCTGAACTGGGTCTTCAACAACCTTCAACTGCCAGGCACAACGCTCGTTTCGTTCCGCCCGCCGGTGGCCATTCCCTTTTTTATGGGCTTCATCTTCGGCCCCTGGGTTGGCTTGTTTACCGGTCTCGTCGGCAACGTCATCGGCGACCTGCTTTCTGGCTACGGTTTCTACTGGGCGTGGGATGTGGGCAACGGCCTGCTTGGCTTCATCACCGGACTCGCTCCGCTGATGGGAATGACGGAATTCAAGACCGGGCGCGACTACGGCATGGCGGCGTTAGCCGCAGTGGTGGCCTCGTTCGTCGGCATCGGTTTCCCGGCGTTGATTGCCGATCCGTTCATCCTGCGCAACATTGACATCGGCGCCGCCATCTCAACCGAATGGCTGCCGGCCAGCATCACCGACGCGATCAACGGCGCTATTCTGACGCCGATCTTGCTCTACGCCTGGAACGCTTACAAAGCGCGCTCCGGGCGCTGACGCAAAACATTTGAACCGCGAAGACGCGAAGATCGCGAAGCGACCCACAAAAATCTTCGCGCCCTTTGCGGCCCTTTGCGTCTTTGCGGTGAATTCATGTTTGCCACTTTCAAATTCCTCCCCGGCCAGTCTTTCATTCACCGTCTCGACCCGCGCACCAAACTGCTCGCCATCCTGGCCTTCATGCTTTGCACCATCGTCGTGGACGACGTGCGTGTATTGCTGGTGTTGTTTCCGGTGTCGCTCGGATACTACGCCCTGGCCCGCCTGCCCTGGCGCGTCACCTGGAAAGCCTGGGCGGTGGTGTTGTTCTTCTCCATTTTCTTGATCGGCATTTTCAGCACGACCCTCTTTGGCAGTGTGCGCTCGTTCATCACCACCGAACACGCCTGGTTCTCGTTCCCGCCGATCACCCTGCCGTTCATTGGGCGCGTTCAGCGCACTGTGACTTACGAGATTGCGGTTTACGGCATGGTGCGCGCCTTGCGCCCGCTGGTCATCATGGCCTTCGTCCTGCCGTTCACCTTCACCACTAATCCACATTTGTACGGCGTGGCCTTCCGCCGCCTCGGACTGCCGGACGGGGTTTCCTTCGCGCTCGATCTCTCTCTGCGCTACGTGCCGACGATTGCGCGCGACTACTTTGTCACCGTGGACGCCCAACGGGCGCGCGGCTACGAACTGGAAGCAAAAGGCGCGGGCATCGTCAACATGATCCGACGCGCCGCGCCGCTCATTGTGCCGGTGACGATCAACGCCATTGCCGGCGGCGAAGAAGTGGTGGAAGCGATGGAACTGCGCGCCTTTGGAGTCGGCCCGCGCACCTGGGCCGATTCGGACTCGCTCCGTTACCGGGCCGCCGATTTTGTGATCCTCGGCCTCTCGGCCGCTATCTTGATCACCCTCATTATTCTTCGCAACTTCACTTCCATCGGGCCGTATTGGTTTCCGACCGCATGGTTCGGGTGACGCGCTTTATTGCGTCAATTTGCGGTTTTCGCTTTATTCATCGCGGGAATACCCCGCTGCTTGCAGCGGGGATGAGAGCGAAAAGGTTTGGATTTGGGTTTGGCTTTTAGATACCGCGCGGCTTGCCGCACGTGTAGTTCATTCGTCGTCCTCATCGGTGCGGAACTCAACATCGTAGGATTTTATATGTTCGATTTCTTTTTTGCTCAACCCGTACAGGACGCCTAACAAATCATCTATCTCGTCTATGATTGCTTTGCTTTTGCGTGGATAGAACTCCTGAATGGCAATCTCCCCTGTCGCATAGCGATTGTGTTTAATAACAGAATGCTTTTTGTAATCGCGCATCAGCCGTTTGGCAGCTTGTTGAAGCTCGGCATAAACCTGCTTGTGACCCTCGTCATATGCGAACGGGAAGGAAGCGATTTCCTCGCGCATCAAATGGAAATCATCCGCATATAGACTCCAGAACCAGAAGAACAGCGACGAATTCAATATTGCCAGTAAGGCCCAGCCCGCTTCGGCTGACCGCGCAGACAACTCGAAGAGCGTGGTCGAACGCCCGGTTTGCCCGGCTTTGATATACGTTGGCACGAAATCGTATGCCTTGAGCCAATAGCGTCCAATACCGTGGTAGTAGAACGTCCACTTGCCGTCGAGATAATCCCCAATCTTTGATTTCTTCGCAAAGAGTTTGCGCGCAATATTGCGGCTAGCTTCACCGCCAAGTTTGGGCCAGCCTAACTCATTTGGCAAATCTGTAATGTCAGTGTATTCCAGATTGGCGATCATTCGCAACTCTTCCCCCTCGTGCCAACGGGTGAAACGAGTAGACTTCAGGCGGAACGGCTCAGACGAAGCGGCTGTCTTGCTCTGAGCTATGACAATCGTTGTCCGTTGATCTACATTGGGAAATATTTTTGCGGGACGAATGCCAAAATTTGCAACGCTGGCTGAGAGAAAATTGGCAGGAAACCATTCTCGCAGTCTGGCCATCCGTGCTGAGCAAACCAGCGACAGCGGCACAATCATTCCCACTCTGCCACCCGGGGCAACCAGACGGCCGGAATTCTCGAGCATATAAGCATAAAGATTCCCCGCAGAACCGCATTGATAGACTTGGCGAAAATACGGCTCGGGGGACACGTCAACGTAAGGGGGATTTGAAACGATAGCGTCAAAGCCTGCTCCCGTTCTCCATTGCGAATTCGCCAAATCAACGAACACTTCTGGAAACTCCAGATCCCAATGGAAAAATCGCTGTTCTTCATACAAAACGCGCGTTTGCTTAATAGCCTCCAAATACTCGGGCGAGATGCGTTTTTCATCGCCAACTACGGTTTGCAAAGCGTCGTTGCCGTAGAGACGCAAGAAATCTTCCGCGTGGCGAACACCGAAATGACGACCGACCCATACGTCCAAGACGCGTTTGTAGGGCAGAATTGCTCGTTCAAAAGAGTCGTATTTTTCTGCGCTCTGTTCAACCTCCTCTACAGTGGCATCGGTCAACATCACCACATCTCGCATGAACGTCGTAGCCGTCAGCATACCCGCAAAGGCGCTGCCGAACAGATGGCCCTGTGTCATGCTCTCTGCCAAGCCTCGTTCTTTGAAGGCGCGCGGCTTTGATGGATCGACCTCCAATTCGCGTTGCACGATCTCAGCCCGCGTCCCGACAATCGAATTGCCAAACCGCAAGTGGTGATCGAGAAACGAAAGTGGCGCTCCGATAATAAAAGAATCCAGCCACAAAGCCAGTTTTGCCAGTTCCACAGCCATCGGGTTTAGGTCAACACCATAAATGCACCGTTTGATAACCATCCGCTTAAGCAGGTGCTTGTCATCCAGTTGCGCCAAATCAGGCTTGATCCCCTGCGCCTGTAGGTTTTCACATATCTGCTCACGTATACGTTTGATCAGATCTATCAGTGGGTTGACCGGAAACTCCGCAAGTAGAACAGCGAATCGATCTGTCAGATACCCTACCACCTCTACAAGAAAATGCCCCGAGCCCATTGCCGGGTCGCATACTCGTATGTCAAGTAGTGTAGAGATTGCATTGGCGCTCAATACATCAAGCTCTGCTTTGATTTGGCGGTGCCGAGCGCGATCTGGAGCCTTGGCCAGTTTCTTGCGCCACTTCTCCAGTTCTTCCATCTGTTTTCGAAATCTGGTTTCACGCTCAACCAGCAACGGACCAAGCGCATTGGTGACAATGTGCTTTACCACGTAATCAGGCGTGTAATATGAGCCGGTGGATTTGCGTTGGCCTTTGTCATTTGCCAAATAAACTTCGCCTTTGTGGATCTCAATATCGCGCTTCTTGGAGGGCGTATACACTTCACGCCCTTTTTCTCGAACTACCGCGAGATCTTCTGCGGCAAGGCGCGGCTGAAATTCAAGCAATCCTTCATACACGCTGCCCAGATGGCGAACATCCAAATCCTTGTAGTCAATAAAGTTCCGGCGATCTGTCAATTTGTCATAGCG
>CAYYCF010000157.1:0-5981 GCA_964470235.1 uncultured Anaerolineales bacterium
CCGCTTCGCGGGCGCGATCCAAAACCGCATCGCGATCGGCATCGAAGACAGGCATGTCAAGATGGCAGTGCGTGTCCATGAGCGCTTGTGATAATTGTATCAAGTCTCTCCATTTTTTGCATAGGCCAAAATACTGGAGGCAAACGACACGCCTTCGCCTGTCCCTTCGACCGCCAACAGTTCCGCGATGCTGGCGGCTGCGTCGGCAAACGTCTCGCGCGTGCCGATATTGGCCCCGGCTTTGACCCGCTTTCCGGCGATCAGCAGCGGCACGCGCTCGCGCGAATGATCGGTGGAGGCGGTGGTCGGGTCGTTGCCGTGATCGGCGGTGAGGAGCAAAACGTCGTCGTCGCCCAACGCGGCCAGGATTTCGGGCAAGCGGCGGTCGAATTCTTCCAGCGCGTCGGCGTAGCCGCGCGGATTGTTGCGGTGCCCATACAGCGCGTCGAAGTCAACCAAATTGGCGAAGATCAAACCGCGCCGCCGTGTCTTGATAAATTCGATGGTGGCATCGGTGGTCGTGGTGTTATTGCCGGTGTGATTCGAATCGGTCAAGCCGCGTTCGGCGAAAATGTCTTCGATCTTGCCGACTCCGGCGCTCATCAACCCGGCGGCCTTCACTTTGTCCAAAATCGTTTCGCGCGGCGGCGTCAGCGAAAAATCTTTGCGGTGTTCGGTGCGCTTGAAACTGCCGACTGCGCCCACGAAAGGCCGGGCGATGACTCGGCCCACGGCCAGATCGCCCGTCAGCATCTCGCGGGCAATTTCGCAAATTCGATACAGTTCTGCCAGCGGGATCACCTCTTCGTGCGCCGCGATCTGAAAGACGCTGTCGGCAGAAGTGTAAATGATCGGCTGGCCGGTCTTGACGTGCTGCTCGCCCAATTGCTCGATGATAGCCGTGCCGCTGGCCGGAGTGTTGCCAATGGTCTTGCGCCCGATGCGCGACTCGAACGCGCTCACGAACTCGACCGGGAAGCCGTGCGGAAACGTGGGGAACGGTGTTTTGATAGACACACCCGCCAGTTCCCAGTGGCCGGTGGTCGTGTCCTTGCCCGCCGATACTTCGGTCAGCCGCCCGTACGCGCCCTGCGCTTTCTCAACTGCGGCCACGCCTTTGATGTCGTCGAGATGCCCCAGACCGAGCGCTGCCATGTTTGGCAAATCCAGCCCGCCGACGGCGCGCGTGATGTTGCCGAGGGTATTCGAGCCTGTGTCGCCGTAGGCTTCCGCATCCGGCGCATCGCCGATGCCCACGCTGTCGAGGACGATGAGGATGACTTGATTGATTTTGTGCATGCCGTTTTTTGACAACGGATGAAACGAATGTGAACGGATGATTTCTCTTATCCGTTAATATCCGTTCCATCCGTTGTCAATATAAGCCCGCCCCGACTACAATCTTGAATCTCGACACTAGCCTGCGTCATCCCGGCAGCAGCCTGCGCCTGCCGACAAATCTTGAGCGCGAGCGCGGCCAACGCCTCTTCGGGCTGCCGCCCGTCCGACTCCAGCATGGCGCGGAATTTTGTTTCGGTGCCGGAATAGCGCAAGTTGATTCGCATCAAGCCGGGGGTATCGGCCAGCATTTGCTTCTCCAAGTCGGCCAACGCCGCTTTGTCCAACCGTCCCCCGCGCCCCACTTCCGCCGAAGCAATGATCTGCGGCGTTTTGCCGATGGCGGCGGCGAAGTTAGCCAGCGAGGCCGCGCCCGATTCCAGATAAGCGCGCATGATGTACAGCGCCGTCCGCATCCCGTCGCCGGTGACGTGATTGTCGTCCAACAGAATGACGTGCCCCGATTGCTCACCGCCGAGACCGAGAGCGTTTTCCGCCGTCGAGTTGTTCTTTAGCTCGATCAACTTCTCCGAAACGTATTTGTCGCCAACGGGCGTTTCGTGCAATTGCAATCCGGCTTTGTCGAGATAATTTTTCAACCCGGCGTTGCGCATGTTGGTAGTCACCACCGAACGCGCCAGCAAATTTCCGCGCGCGTCCAAAAACTTTGCCAACATGCCCAACATATGATCGCCGTCCACCACGCCGCCGTTTTGGTCCACGAAGATCACGCGGTCGGCGTCGCCGTCGAAGGCCACCCCGAAATCGGCGTCACAGTCGCGAATCCAATCTCTCATTCTTGCGGGTGACTGCCGGACAAACTCGGAACCGGCTCCGGCGTTGATGTTAAGTCCGGTCGGCGAAGCGTGAACGGCGACGGCGCGCGCTCCGGCGCGGGCGAAGAGATCGGGCGCAAAAGCGGAGGCCGCGCCGTTGGCGCAGTCCACTACCAACGAGAGTCCGTCCAGCCGCAAATCGGGATGTTCGGCCAGCAAGCCTTCAAGATACAACTCGTGCATGCCGCGCCCGTCCATCACACGCCCGGACGTTTTGCCCGAAGGCAAGCTGGCCAGCAGGTCGCCCGCCTGCGGATCGGCCAACCGTTCAATTTCAAGTTCGGCGGCCTCGGCCAGTTTCATCCCTTGCGGACCAA
This sequence comes from uncultured Anaerolineales bacterium, assembly GCA_964470235.1. Taxonomy (GTDB): domain Bacteria; phylum Chloroflexota; class Anaerolineae; order Anaerolineales; family VGOW01; genus VGOW01. Next base: position 2,492 of record CAYYCF010000157.1, read on the forward strand.
AGAACTTGATTCCATTTTGATCCACCGGATTGTGCGAAGCGGAGATGACCGCGCCCGCCGCCGCGCCCAATTCGTGAACCAGCCACGACACACCCGGCGTGGTGATCACGCCCAACTCCAACACGTCCACGCCGCCGGCCAGTAAACCGGCAGCCAGGGCGCTCTGCAGCATCGGGCCGGATTGGCGCGTGTCGCGGCCAATAATTACCGTCGGCCGTTTTTCGTTGGCCGAGAAAACCGCGCCGGCCGCTTGACCGAGTTTGAGCGCGAACTCGGGAACGAGCGGCCACTCGCCCGCCGTTCCCCGCACGCCGTCCGTGCCGAATAATCGTGCCATGAGATTTATCCGCAGATGACGCAGATAGACGCAGATATGAATCTGTGCGCATCTGCGTAATCTGCGGATTAAACTTCTCTGCCCTCGCGAATAGCCTTGATGTCGTCATCCACCATCATCTCGATCAATCCCTTGAACGTGACGGTGGGCTCCCAACCCAGGGCCTTTCCGGCCTTGCTCGCATCGCCGACCAGCAAATCCACCTCCGCCGGGCGAAAGAATTTTTGATCTTGTTTCACGAATTCGCGCCAGTCGAGACCGGCGTGGCCGAAGGCTACTTCACACAACTCCTGAACGGAATGTGTCTCGCCGGTGGCAATCACGAAATCTTCGGCTTTGTCGTGCTGAAGCATCAGCCACATGGCTTTCACGTAATCTCCGGCAAAGCCCCAATCGCGCCGCGAATCGAGATTGCCCAAATGCAGGTCTTTCGATTTGCCCAGCTTGATTTTGGCGACGCCGTGCGTCACTTTGTGGGTGACGAACTCCAATCCACGGCGCGGCGATTCGTGGTTGAACAATATCCCCGAACTCGCAAACACGTTGTAGCTCTCGCGGTAGTTGACCGTGATCCAGTGGCCGTACACTTTCGCCACGCCGTACGGGGAGCGCGGATAAAAAGGCGTGCTCTCCCGCTGCGGCACTTCCACCACTTTGCCGAACATTTCAGACGACGAGGCTTGATAAAAACGAATCTTGGGGTTGGTGGTGCGGATGGCTTCCAACATACGCGTCACACCGAGCGCAGTGAACTCGCCGGTTAGCACCGGCTGTTTCCACGAGGTCGGCACGAACGACTGCGCCGCCAAGTTGTAGACTTCGTCCGGTCCAAACTCGCGCAGAATGTCAACGATAGACATTTGATCGAGCAGATCGCCCTGCGCGATTTCGATCTCGTTTTGAATGTGTTTGATGCGATCAAAATTGATGGTTGAGGAGCGGCGCACCATGCCCACCACGCGGTAGCCGCGCGCGAGCAAAAATTCCGCCAAGTAGCTGCCGTCCTGTCCAGTAATGCCGGTCACCAATGCTGTCTTCATGAATAGTGTTGCCTCTCATAATCGAGCACGTCTTTGAGCGACTGCTCGAATGGAATGGTCGGTCGCCAGCCGGTGGCGGCGCGCAACTTGCCGGCGTCGCCTTGTTGGCGCGGAGTGTCCGAAGGCCGCAGCCGCGCCGGGTCCACTTCTACGGCGATCGGGCGGTCGGCGTGCGCCAGCAGGCCGTCGAGAATCGAGCGCACGGATCGCGCCAGGCCGGAGGCCACGTTGTACACTTCCCCAGGCTGGCCGTGTTCCAACGCGGCGGCGTACCCGCGAACAATGTCGCGCACGTCGGTGAAATCGCGCTCGGCCTGCAAATTGCCTACCCGCACCACCGGCGGGCGCTCGCCGCGCTCGACGGCAATGATTTGACGGGCGAAGTCGGGCGCCACAAACTGGCGGTTCTGCCGCGGGCCGATGTGATTGAATGGCCGCACACGCACCACCGGCAGATGATGACTCAAGAAATACGATTGGCCCAGAAAATCTTGCGCGATCTTGCTCACGGCGTACGGGCTGTCGGGCCGGAACGGCGCGTCCTCGCGCGCGGGCAAATTGTCGGGACTCAAGCGGCCATACTCTTCGGCCGAGCCGACGGCCAACACGCGAGTTTCAAGCATGTCGAGTTGGACGCACGTGTGCAGAATATTAAGTTGGGAGCGGATATTGTTGTGCAGAGTATCCCAGGGATCAGTCCAACTCAGAGGAGGAAAAGCTTGCCCGGCCAAATGATAAATTCGGTCGGGCCTGAGCTTCGCCAGCAGATCGGTCACTTCCGCCGGAACGGACAGGTCAGCAGTCACCAGCCGGACACGCCGATCAAGATACTCTGGCCGCGGGGGGGCAATTACCACTCCCCAGACTTCGTGTTGATTTTGATCAAGGAGGTGATCGGCCAGGTGACTTCCGGCAAATCCACCTACACCGGTTATGAGAATCCGCAACGACCGGCCTCCAACATTGTGTCGTTCAAGTGACGCACTTTCTCAAACGCGCGCGTCATTATACCGTGAATTAGTTTGTTTGACAGTCTTCGAGACCCTTAGGTATAATGCCGTCCACGGGTTTTTGCGTACCATTGAGCGCCGCCGGAGTCTGAGGCGGCTCGCTTTTTGCCAGCCACCCTCGCAGACAACAAAGTCAAAATAATTGGAGGTCGTTTTTTCCGTGAGCACAGATGCGCCAACCGGCGCCGTCAAATTGGCCGACCTGCGGCCCAAAATGAAATTGCTTGGCACGATCAAGAGAATCGAATTATTCGGCGCATTTGTAGACGTCGGCGCCGGGCGCGACGGCCTGCTTCACATCTCGCAGTTGCGCAAAGAGCGGACGAACAAAGTTGAAGATGTCGTCCAAGTCGGCCAGGAAGTGACCGTCTGGGTTCGCAAAGTGGATACCACCGCCGGACGGATTGATCTATCGCTCCTGGAGCCGCTGAGGTTGGACTGGGACGAGATCAAGAACGGCATGACCCTTAAAGGCAAGGTGACGAAACTGGAGAAGTTCGGCGCCTTCGTGGACATCGGCGCGGAGCGCGCGGCGTTTCTCCACGCGCGCGAAATGATGAGCGGCTACGTGGAAAACCCCGGCGATGTGGTGAAGCCCGGCCAAGAAATCGAAGCGAAGGTGATCAGCGTCGACCGCAAGAAACGCCGCATTGACCTGAGCCTGAAGGCGCTAGAGGATTTCACGCCGGAAGAGACCGAGCCGGAGGAAGCGCCGTTAACTGCCATGGAATTGGCTCTCCGCCAGGCGATGAAGAGCGGAGACAAGATCGAAATCGCTGACGAGGAAGAAAAACGGCGAAAGAAAAGCAAAGTCGCCAACGACGATCTGGATTCCGTCTTCGAACGAACCCGCCAACAGCACGCCGCGACGAAGAATTAACTGTAATTCACCTTACGCACTTTTACCGCCGAGAGCGCGGAGAATTTCTGCTCACCCGACTTTGGCGGGAAAACCCTGCCACGAATTTCACGAATTACGCAAAATGGCAGCGAATTTGTGAAATTCGTGTAATTCGTGGCAAAGATTCCCGTTCATTCCGGTAGAGCCAGAATTTCAGCAAGATCAACTCTGCGGTCTCAGCGTACTCTGCGGTAAATCCTAA
>CAYYCF010000158.1:0-5929 GCA_964470235.1 uncultured Anaerolineales bacterium
CCCGACACCAAACAGCCGAAGATATACAAAGAGTCCATCGAGTCCCATCTCACCCCAGGCAAGATGCTCATGTTCGGGCACGGCTTCAACATTCGCTTCGGCACGGTGACGCCGCCGAAAGACGTGGACGTGACGATGATCGCGCCCAAAGCGCCCGGCCACCGCGTGCGCGAAGTGTTTGTGGAAGGCGGCGGCACACCGGCGTTACTGGCCGTGCATCAAGACGCGACGGGCAACGCGAAGGCGCTCGCCCTTTCGTATGCCAAAGCGCTGGGCCTCACCCGCGCCGGGGTGATCGAAACCACTTTCGCGGAAGAAACCGAAACCGATCTTTTTGGCGAGCAGGTGGTGCTGTGCGGCGGCGTGAGCGCGCTGGTCAAGGGCGCATTCGAGACTCTAGTGAAAGCCGGCTACCAGCCGGAGATCGCCTACTTCGAATGCATGCACGAACTCAAACTGATCGTGGACTTGATGTATCGCGGCGGCCTCAACTACATGCGCTATTCGGTGAGCGACACGGCGGAGCACGGCGACTACACCGGCGGCCCGCGCATCATCAACGAAGAGACGATGGGCGAGATGAAAAAGATGCTGTCCGAAATTCAAGACGGCACGTACGCCAGAAAATGGATCGCCGAAAACGAGAAAGGCCGCCCCTGGTTCAACGAAACCCGCAAGCGCGAGCAGGAGCACCCCATCGAAAAAGTGGGCGCGGAACTGCGGGGGATGATGCCGTTCCTAAATCCGGTGATCGTAAGGCCCGACGAACAGGGGTAAGTCTGGTAGTCAGGTAGTCTGGTAGTCGAGTAGTCAGGTAGTCGAGTAGTCAGGTAGTCGAGTAGTCAGGCAGTTGAACTATGAAGATTGAACGGTTTGAGGATATTAAGGCGTGGCAAAAGGCACGCGAGTTGGCGAATTCGGTTCACGACGCAACAGAAAGCGGCGCATTTGCGAGGGACTTTGCTCTGCGCGATCAGATACGCTCTGCCGCAAGTTCGGTGATGCATAACATCGCCGAAGGTTTCGAATCCGGCTCGGACGCGGAGTTCGTCCGTTTCCTGAAATATGCTCGACGTTCAGCAAGCGAAGTGCAGTCGGAATCGTATTTGGCGCTGGATCGCAAATATATCAACGACCAAACTTTCCTGACAATCTACGATAAAGCGACCGAGACTAAAAAACTTATCAACGCCTTCATTGGCGACCTTCGGAACGGCTAATTGCTTGACTGCGCAGTGCGACTACTTGACTACTCGACTACAGGACTACTCGACTATGAATAACTACGTAAGAATTTTTGATACGACATTAAGAGACGGCGAGCAATCGCCCGGCGCGACGATGACTTCGGCGGAAAAACTGGAAGTGGCCCGCGCCCTGGCCAAACTCGGCGTGGACATTATCGAAGCGGGATTCCCTGCCGCCTCGCCGGACGACCTCGAAGCGGTGCGCCGGATCGCAATTGAAGTGGGCGCGGCGCGGAACAATGGCCGCCCGCCGGTCATCTGCGGCCTGGCCCGCGCTAACAAGGGCGACATTGACAAAGCCTGGGAGGCGGTGAAGCCCGCCGCCCGCCCGCGCATTCACACCTTCCTCGCCACGTCCGAGATACACATGAAGCACAAACTGAAGATGGATCGCGAGCAAGTGATCGAGCGCGTAGCGGAAACGGTAGCCTACGCGCGCGGCTTGTGTGAAGACGTGGAATTCAGCCCGGAGGACGCCGGGCGAAGTGATCCGGAATTTTTGTACGTCGTGCTGGAAGAAGCGATCAAAGCCGGCGCGATCACCCTCAACATTCCCGACACCGTCGGCTACACCACGCCGGACGAGTTCGGCGCGTTGATCGCCGGCATCATCGAGAACACGCCCGGCATTGAAAACTGCATCGTGTCCGTGCATTGCCACGACGATCTGGGGATGGCGACGGCGAACACGCTGGCCGGAATCCGCGCCGGAGCGCGGCAGGCCGAGGTGACGATTAACGGCATCGGCGAGCGGGCGGGGAACACCTCGCTCGAAGAAGTGGTGATGGCGCTGCACACGCGCAAGCCCGTGTTCAACTTAACCACCGGCATCGAAACCACCCAGCTTATGCGCGCCAGCAAACTGGTGAGCAACTACACCGGCATCGTCGTCCAGCCAAACAAAGCCATCGTCGGCGCGAATGCCTTTGCCCACGAAGCGGGCATTCATCAAGACGGCATGCTCAAGCACCATCAAACGTACGAGATCATGCGCCCGGAGACGGTGGGCGTGACGCAGACGCGGTTGGTGCTGGGCAAACATTCGGGGCGGCACGCGCTCAAAGCGCGGCTGGCCGAACTCGGTTACAAGTTCGACGAAGCCGGGCTGGACAAGGTATTCGAGCGATTCAAGACTCTGGCCGACAAAAAGAAATCCATCACCGACGCCGATCTGGAAGCGATTGTTACCGACGAGTTTTATCAGCCGCGCGAAGTGTTCACGCTCGACGGGATGCAGGTGGCCTGCGGCACGATTGGCCTGCCCACCGCCACCGTTCGCTTGCGCGGCCCCGACGGCGCGACCCTCACCCAAGCCGCTGTGGGCACCGGCCCGGTAGACGCCGTGTATAAAGCCATTGACGCTATTGTCAAAACGCCCAACACCTTATTGGAGTTTTCCATTCACGCCGTCACCAGGGGCATTGACGCGCTGGGCGAAGTGACGGTGCGCATCGAAACCGCAGACGGTCTGCGCACCCTGGACGCGCAGAAGGAAACCGAACAGCCGCGCACCTTCGGCGGCCACGGCGCGGACACGGACATTATCGTCGCCAGCGCGAAGGCGTATCTGTCGGCGCTGAATAAATTGCTGGTGGCCAGCGGCGTTGGCACGGGCGGCGGCGGAGAAGAGGCGGAGGAATGGCCGGAGGAGTTGGGAGTGATGCTGGTGGCGTAAAACAAGAGGGATTGTCAATCAGTTTCGGCCGAGTGGCTGTTAGGGTCTTCTGTTTCCAGACCTTCGGCCTTCGCGGCCGCCAGCAGAATTTTATCGGCGGTGACAAAGACCAAAGGCCCTTCTTCGGCGGCAACAAGGGCGTCGTTCAGCGCCAGTCCGCACGCCAATTGCACGGCGTCGTAACCGCGAAGGGGATGGCGGCGGATCACGTCCACGGCGCGTTGGGTGATTGGTTGACTGATCTTAACAACGTTGAAAGCTTCAAAGGCATCACGAAGCATATTCTTGACAGCCAACTCAAATTCGCTTGAAGAGATTGCCTTTGCGCGAAGTTTGCTTCCTAACGCGGCGGCAGCCTCCGCCACTGTTATTTGAGCGATAGCAATCGTAAAGCCGGCATCAGGATGCACAAGCGTATCAACCCAGGCCGAACCGCTCTCTGCGACGTAATGCTTGACGACGGCACTGCTATCCAAAAAGTAGTAGAGGGCGTTCATCGAGGGCCGCGTTGTTCAATGATGATTTCGCTCACGGGCTTGCCAGAAATTGCTAGAGGTTTCTGTCGCGGACTGTCCAGGACGCCTGGCGGCAACAGGCTTTTATCGAATGGCGTCACGATTCCCTTTTCGATCAACATCTGCCGGATGCGTTCGCGCTTGGCAAGTTGTTTGGGCGGAGCAGGTCTTTCGACTTGCGCCACGCCCAATTCGAGAATGCGCGGCAAGTCTTTTAGGTAAGGGCGCAGTTTCTCCATCAGTGGATCGGGGATCGAGATTGTTAGTTCAGTCATAACACACCTCTCTGATTCTGATTGTAGCATGTCGGGCTTTTGTGAGCAATGTCAAACTCAAAATATTCAAGGTTTTCTCAAAAAGGAACTATCCCGTGAACCCCATGTCGAATTTACTCGCTGACGTTCTCCCCGCCTGGCGCGAGCCGTTCCCCGAACCCAGAACGATACCGGGCGGTTGGGATCTCTCCGGCTTGCTCTCGACGATATCGGGCACAACTGACGAAAAAGAGACGCCTACGCAAGATGACGACTCGACCTCAGACTCTCTTTCATAAAATCTGGAACGCCCACGTCGTCGCTCAACAGCCGGACTCGCCGGCGGTGTTGTACGTTGACCTGCACCTCGTCCACGAAGTGACCTCGCCGCAAGCCTTCACCGGCCTGCGCGGGCGCGGGCTGAAGGTGCGCCGCCAGGATAAGACCGTCGCCACATTGGATCACAGCATCCCCACAGGCGACCCGTCACTGCCGATCCTCGACGCCATGGCGGCAAAACAAATCAAACAAATGGAAGACAACGCCCGCGAATTTGGAATCCAACTGCACGGTCTGAACAGTCCGCATCGCGGCATTGTGCACGTCATCGGCCCGGAACTCGGACTGACGCAACCTGGCATGACGGTCGTGTGCGGCGACAGCCACACCTCCACGCACGGCGCTTTTGGCGCGTTGGCTTTTGGAATCGGAACAAGCGAAGTGGAACACGTGTTGGCTACTCAATGTTTGCTGCAACGGCAACCTCAAACGTGCGAAGTGCGCGTCGAAGGCAAGCTGGGCAGAGGCGTGTCGGCTAAAGACATCATCCTCGCGCTGATCGCCAAGATCGGCATCGGCGGCGGCACGGCGCACGTGTTTGAATATACCGGCGAGGCCATTCGCGCGCTCACAATGGAACAGCGCATGACGATCTGCAATATGTCTATCGAGGGCGGCGCGCGCGCGGGCATGATCGCGCCGGACGGCACGACGTTCGAATATCTTGCCGGACGTGAATTTACGCCGAAAGAAAAAGCGTGGGACGAAGCAGTGGTGCGCTGGGGGACTCTGCTCACCGACGAAGGCGCGGCCTACGACAAAAGCGTCACACTAAACGCCGCCGAACTCGCGCCGATGATCACCTACGGCACGAACCCCGGCCTGGGCATGGCGATCACCGATCGCGTGCCCGATCCCGATCTACTTTCTGATCCGACGCAAAAGCTCGCGCTGGCGAAGGCGTTGGCTTACATGGGATTGCAACCAGGCCAACCCCTGCTCGGCCATGCGGTGGACGTGGTGTTCATCGGCAGTTGCACCAACTCGCGCATCTCCGATCTGCAATTAGCGGCGGCGCTGATGAAAGATCGCAAGGTCGCGTCCAGCGTGCGGATGCTTGTCGTGCCAGGTTCGCAGGAAGTGAAGAAGCAAGCCGAAGCCGAAGGGCTGGACAAAATATTCAAGGCGGCCGGCGCGGAGTGGCGTGAGGCCGGGTGCTCGATGTGCATTGCGATGAACGGCGATCAACTTGAACCCGGCCAGTACGCCGTCAGCACCAGCAACCGCAACTTCGAGGGGCGGCAAGGCAAAGGCGGGCGCACGTTTTTGGCCTCACCCCTCACGGCGGCGGCGGCAGCGGTGACGGGGCGGATTACGGACGTGAGGACTTTGCTAAACTAAAATGGCTCAATTCACCACCCTCACCTCCCGCCTCATCCCTCTGCCCATGAACGACGTGGACACCGATCAAATCGTTCCGGCGCGCTTTCTCAAAGCGACCGACAAGCTGGGCATGGGCGATCATCTGTTTGCCGACTGGCGCTACAACGCCGACGGCTCGCCCAAGCCCGATTTCGTGCTAAACAAACCGGAACATCGCGGCGCGCAGATTCTTCTGGCGGGCGACAACTTCGGTTGCGGTTCGTCGCGCGAGCACGCGCCATGGGCGCTCATTGGCTTTGGCTTCCGCGCCGTGATCAGCACGTCGTTTGCCGACATCTTTCGCAACAATGCCTTGAAGAACGGACTGCTCCCCATCATCGTAACTTCCGAAGCACACTGCGATTTGTTTGAATTGTTGGAAGAAGAGCCGCGGGCCGAAGTGACGATTGACCTTGCCTCACAGACCGTGACCCTGCCCGGCGGCAAAGCCGTGTCGTTTCCGATTGACGGCTTTTCGAAGTCCTGCCTGCTCAACGGCGTGGACGAGCTTGGCTATCTATTGAGTTTTGAAGAAAA
>CAYYCF010000159.1:0-5924 GCA_964470235.1 uncultured Anaerolineales bacterium
TGCGACGTGATCCACCAATCCACTTGAAACCGATCGGTGGGCAGACCGGCGTTCAAGCCGTCGGCCATCCGCCCGTACACTTCGCGTTTGTACGTTTTGCACACCGCGCCGAGCCGGGCGATGTTCAAATGCGCGTTGCGGCTTTCAAGCGGATCAAACGTCCAGGTGATCAGCCGCACCCCCTGTTGCATCACAAATTCATATTGAGCCAGCTTGAGCTGGTAGCCAACACCCTGATCGCGGTACTCCGGCAGAACGCCGAGCATGTGCGAGCAGTGCTTGAGACGTGAGGCGGCGGGGCGGTGCTGTTCGCCCTCGACCGTGCCAAGAAAGCCAAACACAAAACCAACCAATCGTTCGCCGTCCCAGGCGCCAATCACCACCCCGCCGTTGTGCGCTACCGTTGTGAGGACGTGCATCGGCACGACCTCCGAATCCGGGCCTGACCATACCCGCCTCTGAAGCTCCTCGGCGGCCTGAAAGTCTGCGACGGTTTCCAAAGGGTGGATAGCAATTGGCATCATTGTGGGAGAGCGAGCGTTTTGGGATTTGGAGTTTGGGATTTGGGATTTTGATTCATCTTCCCCAAACGAAGCGCCGCATTTCCGCGCCCCAGTTGCGGCCGGCCAGATAATCAATCGTGTATTCGAACCGCGCCGGTTTCAGGCCGAAGTAGCGCGTGACGCTTGTCAATTCGCAAATGCGGTTGACCGCCAGATGATCAAGCCAGCGTGTGGTCAACGGCGAGCGCGGCAACACTGTTTCGAGCATGCGCGCGCCCCAACGCAGATAGGGCATCCCCACCCGGATCACCGCCCTTTGCATTCCCGTGGCTTGCATGACCCGTTTGACGATTTGCTCGAAGGTGAAAAACTCCGGCCCGCCCAGAGTTAGAGTCTGATTCACAGTGGCGGGATCATCCAATCCCCATTCGATGCAGGTGACCAGGTCTTCTACCCACAACGGTTGAACCAACATGCGGCCATCGCCAGGCATCAAGAAAACACCGGGCACGGCAGCCAACGCCAGCGCCAGCGCATTCGCGAACGCATCCTCTTGGCCGTATAACAGGGTCGAGCGAAAGATGGTGTAAGGGATATTGCTGTGGCGGATCATTTCCTCGACGCGGCCTTTAGTTCGATGCACTGCAAACGCGGACTGTTTATCCGCCCCGAGGTGAGACAGATAGAAGATGCGTCTCACACCGGCTTCGGCGGCGGCCTCAAGGATTTTTTGTGTGCCTTCAATGTCAACTTTTTCGAGATTGCCGCGCCGGCCATACCACTCGGCGCTCGCCAGGTGAATGATCGTATCCACGCCCACCATCGCCGCGCGCACGCCGCGAAAATCGGCGATGGGCGAGATCGCAACTTGCACGGCCACTTGCTTGGGCAAACGCGGGCTGACCTTCGACGGGCGGATCAAACAACGCACTTCGGCGCCGCCTTCCACTAAACGCGGAATGAGCGCGCGGCCCACAAAACCCGTGCCGCCGGTTACAAGAATCATTGTGCGCGATAATACGCCGTGAGAGCCGGTTGGTCAATCCCTGCGGCGCATCCTTTCTGCGCCCTCCGTGTTATACTTTCAAATTGGGAGGAATTCGTTTTGAAAACTCGCGTTGTCGTCACCGGCCTGGGCGCGGTAAGCCCGCTGGGGCTGGATGTTCAATCCACATGGGAGTCCGCTGTCGCCGGCAGATCGGGCGTTGGCCCGATCACCCGCTTTGACGCCAGTCAGCACGAAACAAAATTCGCCGCCGAAGTCAAAGGCTTCGATCCCGATGCGGCCTTGGGGCGGCGCGACGCGCGGCGCATGGATCGCTTCGTGCAATTCGCCGTCGTGGCCGCCGCGGAAGCGCTGAAAGACGCCTGTCTTGACATCACCGATTCGAATCGCGACCGCGTCGGCGCGCTGATCGGCACGGGCATCGGCGGGGTCGGCACGGTGCTGGCCGAAGCGGAGACGCTGCGCGAAAAAGGCCCGCGCCGCATCAGCCCGTTTCTTGTGCCGATGATGCTGCCGGATACCGCGCCCGGGCAAGTGGCGATTAATTTTGGCGTGCGCGGACCCAACTTGAGCGTGGCTTCCGCCTGCGCCACCGGCACCAATGCCGTCGGCGAAGCATGCAAAATGATTCAACGGGGCGCCGCCGATGCGATGATCTGCGGCGGCGCGGAGGCGGCCATCCTGCCCCTGATCTTGGCCGGGTTCAACGTCATGAACGCGCTGTCGACTCGCAACGACGATCCCCAACGGGCCTCGCGCCCGTTCGACAAAAACCGAGACGGCTTCATCGCCGGAGAGGGCGCGGCCGTGCTCATCCTCGAATCGGAAACGCAGGCGAAGGCGCGCGGCGCGCGTATTTACGCCGAGGTGCTGGGCTACGGCCTCACCGACGACGCCTACCACATCTCCGCCCCGGCAGAAAACGGCGCGGGCGCGGCCCGCTCCATGCAACTAGCATTGGACGACGCCGGACTGCGGCCGAATCAAATTGATTATCTCAACGCGCACGGCACGTCTACCCAACTCAACGACAAATCGGAAACCGCGGCCGTGAAGACCGTGTTCGGCGAAGCCGCCTACGACCTGGCGATCTCGTCCACCAAATCCATGCACGGTCATTTGCTCGGCGCGGCGGGCGCGTTGGAGTCGGTGATTTGCATCAAGGCGATGCAGGCCGGACTCCTGCCGCCGACAATCAACTACGAAACACCCGACCCCCAGTGTGATCTCAACTACACTCCGAACACGGCGCGCCCCAAAACGGTGAGCCGGGTCATGTCCAATTCGTTCGGGTTTGGCGGGCACAACGCCTCAATCATTTTTGGAAAGTACGACTCATGACACAATACGCTCACATCACCGGCTGGGGGATGGCCGTGCCGGAACGGGTGATGACCAACGAAGAAATTTCGCGCGTGGTGGATACCAACGACGAATGGATTCAATCGCGCACGGGCATCCGCGAGCGGCGCGTCGCCGGAGTCAAAGATACGACCACGTCATTAGCCATTCAAGCGGCCCGACGCGCGGTGGAAGTCGCCGACATCGCAGCGGAGGACATCGAGTTGATCATCGTCGCCACCTGCACGCCGGAATATCACTTTCCGGCGACGGCGTGTCTGGTGCAAGACGCAATCGGCGCGACGAAGGCCGGCGCGTTCGATCTGTCGGCGGCGTGCACGGGATTCATTTACGCAGTCGGCATGGCCTCCGAGTCGATCAAATCCGGCGCGGTCAAATCGGCGTTAGTCATCGGCGCGGAGACTCTGTCGCGCGTGGTGGACTGGAAAGACCGCGGGACGTGTATTCTCTTCGGCGACGGCGCGGGCGCGCTCGTTCTGCAAGGCTCCGAGACGGCCGGCGGCGTGCTCTCGTACATGATGCGCTCCGACGGTTCGGGCGGCGATCTGCTGTATCTCGCCGGGCCGGGGTTTTTGCGACCGCCCGGAGTTGACGGTTTGCTGGATCACCGAATTCAAATGAACGGCCGTGAGGTGTTCCGGTTCGCATCGCGGGTGATGGTGTCGGCCACGAAAGAAGTGGCGGCGGCGGCGGGATTGCAGATGGATCAGATCGACGTGATCATTCCTCATCAAGCCAATCGGAGAATCATCGAATCCGCCGCGCGCGGGCTTGATCTGCCGGAGGAAAGATTCATGGTGAACGTGGATCGCTACGGCAACACCTCGACGGCGTCCATTCCGATTGCGCTGTGTGAAGCGGTGGAAGCGGGTCGCGTGCGCCCGAACGATCATCTGGTGCTGGTGGGGTTCGGCGGCGGGCTGACGTGGGGCGCGCTGGCTGTGCAATGGGATGTGACCCCTCCGCCGGTAGTTTCGCGCTGGCATCAAGCGGAACGACAGGCGCGTTACGGGTTGGCGCGGGTGCGCTCGTTCGGCCGGCGCGTTTTGCGGCGCGTGGAGGGCGCGTTGTTCGGTTCGCAAGCGCCGGACGCCGCCGAGCCGCCGAAACGGGGAGAGAAGAAGTAAGTGGGTGATCAAAACACCGGGTGTTTTCAGAAACACTCGGTGTTTTTATTTCGTCAACGGATTGAACGGATCCAACGGGTGTTTTTTATTTTGCTAATCCGCCGAGCTTCTTGACCGCATCTTCTATTTTTTGCGCCACCCCCGCCGCATCCGATTTCACCTCGTCCTCGCCAAACGCAAGATACCGCCACTCCTCCCTTTCCTTCATTTCCTTCAGTTCCCGCATTTCCTTCTGCCCGCTCAGCATCACTGCCAACTTTCCCAACTCGCACAGAATTGCAAAATCAATCGTTCCGCCCGGCGCGGATTCGTACTGCCGTTCGGCTGGCAGGCCGCGATCTTTGAGCGCCGTCCACAGCAGTAGGCGCTCGTCGCTATCCACGATCAAATCGTTGATCTCGGCGGCGGCTATCAACCGCTCGCCGGTGGTGTAGAAAAACGTGATGCGCCGCCACTTGAGCGAAGGGATGGGGCGCGGCAGACGCTCCAGCGGGCCGATCTGGATTTTGAAATATTGTTCGTCGGCGCGGGGGTGATCTTTTTCCGTTCGCAGCAGTTCGGCGCGGGTGAGCAGTTCGTGACCCATCACGGGGGCGGTGTAATTGATCGCCCATTTTTCCTCGCTGAAGTCGGCGGTTTGATAAAACGCCAGGGCCTCTACGTCAACGGTCTTCGGAGCTGTTTTGTAGGGGATGCGATACCAGCCGAGCACGCGGGCAATTTCCAGATCGCGCGGCGAGGGCATGATGGCGACGAGGACGAGGTCGGTGGGATTCATAGAACTTATCCACGAAGGGCACGAAGATACACGAAGAAGGTTAGCTTGGTGTTCCTTCGTGTCCTTCGTGGATCACTTCGTCACAGCATTGGATTCATTGCGGCAGGCGCACGAGGCTTTGAAGAATTGCCCGAATTGCAGCGAGCCGTTGTATTCTAAGCCGCCGGAATACACAGTGTAGTCGCCCATCACAAACGGCGCAACCGACGCGCCGCCGTCTACCGGCAGCCAAACGCCGTTGAATTTGCGCGCAATGTGAACGTGCGCGTCTTTGGCAGAGCCGCCCTCGCACGACGGATGGCCGATGGGGTTGCCCTCCGTCAGCGTCAACCCGGCGGGGGCGCGGTCTTGAGCCGCGATGTGCAGATAAAGAATCACCCATCCCGTTTGTTCAAATCCATCGCCGTCGAGGTCGAGCAGAAGCTGGCCGTTGTTCGAGCGCGCGACCACGCCGGGGGCCATGGCCGTCACCCAATACGGCGACACCGCGCAACCGGATTCCTTGCCCGGCGGCAAAAAGTCAATCGCGCCCCACGGACTCCCCGACCCGAACGAGGCGTGCGGCCCGCCGGAAAAGAACCAGGTCTCGCCGGTTTGCCAGGGCAAAGCCAACGCGGGTTGAGAAAGCGATTCTGGAATCAGCGGCTCAACGGCGTATGCAAACGGGTAACCGAATAGATTCGAATACGTATGATAAAGGCCGTCTGGCCCGACCGCCGTTTGCCAGTCATTCACCTTCCGCGTGAGCGCGAACACGTACTGCGCCGCCGCCGTTCCGGCATTCAACCCCGGATCGATCCCGACCCGCGTGCCGTCGCTCAAGATCAGAAGACTCAGCGAGCCATCGCGCCATTCGTAAAATCCCCGATTGAGGGCGTTGGTCGCCCACTGCAATTGGCGGTAGAGGCCTTCCGTGCCGCCCTCCGCCCGGCCGAAAGGATACAGCTTCTCTGTTGGATCGGATTGCGTGAGCCAGCCGCTCTGGTATTCGAGCAAGGCGAGCAACAGCCGTGGGTTAACGCTGTAGTTCTCGGCCGCGCGTTGAATGAGCGCCGCGCCGCCGACCGGGATGCCGTCCACCATCTCAGTGTATTTGTTGAGATACCCGTCGGGATAACCGGCGACGAACGAGACCGTATCAAATCCGA
>CAYYCF010000160.1:0-5911 GCA_964470235.1 uncultured Anaerolineales bacterium
TATTCCAGCGTGTCGTGCATCCAGCCCATGTTCCACTTGAGATCAAAGCCCAGCCCGCCGAGGTAGGTCGGGCGCGACACCATCGGCCACGAGGTGGACTCTTCGGCGAAGGTCAGCGTGTCGGGATAATACAAATGGACAAGCTCGTTGAAGCGTTTGAGAAAATCCACCGCTTCCAGATTCTCGCGCCCGCCGAATTTGTTGGGCCGCCACTCGCCCTCTTTGCGCGAATAGTCCAAATACAACATCGAGGCCACCGCGTCTACGCGCAAGCCGTCAATGTGGTATTTATCCAGCCAGAACAGCGCGCTGTTCAACAAGAATTCGCGCACCTCACTGCGGCCAAAATTGAAAATGTACGTGCCCCAATCCTGATGCTCACCCAAGCGCGGATCGTCGTGTTCGTAAAGATGCGTGCCGTCAAAAAACGACAGGCCGTGTTCATCTTTGGGGAAGTGCGCCGGAACCCAATCCACGATCACGCCGATCCCGGCGCGGTGGGCGGCGTCCACAAAATAGGCGAAGTCGGCGGGTGAGCCGAAGCGCGACGTAGCCGCAAAGTAGCCCACCGTTTGATAGCCCCACGATCCGTCAAAGGGATGCTCGGTGATGGGCATCAACTCGATGTGCGTAAAACCCTGGTCTTTGACGTACGGCACGAGCGTTTCGGCCAGCTCGCGATACGTTAGGCAGCGATTGTTTTCTTCCGGCACTCTGCGCCACGAACCGAGGTGCGCTTCGTAAACGGAGATGGGCGACTCCAGACTCTGCCGCGCTTTGCGCGCGCCCATCCATTCGGAATCGCGCCACTCGAAGTGGTGCACGTCGCGGACGATGGAGGCCGTGCCGGGGCGCAACTCTGCGGCAAAACCAAAGGGATCGGCCTTCGACACCATGTAGCCCTGGTAGCGCGTTTTGATTTCGAATTTGTAAACCTCGCCCTCGCCGAGTCCTGGGACAAACAATTCCCAAACGCCGCTCGCGCCGCGCGGACGCATCGGGTGTCGCCGCCCATCCCACAGATTGAAATTGCCAACCACGCTCACGCGCTCGGCATTGGGCGCCCACACTGCGAACGACACGCCGCCCACGCCATCCACTGTGACGATCTGCGCGCCCAATTTTTCATACAGCTTGAAATGATTGCCCTCGTTGAACAAATACAGATCGTCTTCACTCAGCACCGGAGGAAAGCGATACGGGTCTTCAATCTCGTACACGCCGCCGTCGTGAAGCGTGATTCGCAAGCGGTAATGAAAAACGTAAGTGGGATCATCGAAGAGGGCTTCGAATACGCCGTCGGGATGAATCATTTCCATCGCGCGCGGGTTGCCGTCACCCGGCGGCGGCAGGATCATCACTTCGCGCGCTTGCGGTTGAAACGCGCGGATAGCGAGTCCGTCCGGCGTGGGGTGCGCCCCCAATACGTCAAACGGCGCGCTGTGGTAACCACCGGCAATGGCGGCAAGGGTTTCGGAAGATAATGCGGTCATTCTGAATGAAACAGGGAAACAGGGAGACAAGTAGACAGGTAAAGAGTGTCACCTGTCTACCTATCTACTTGTTGCCCTGTCTACTTTTTTACCACCTTCGCCTCACACGACTCCCCCGGCGAGACGACGAGGCGCGGCAGGCCCCAACCTGCCAAGTCACCGGTGAAGTCGCTGTTCGGACCGGGGCCGGTGGACAGTGTGAGCGTCACCGTCTGCCCGGCCCAGGCCGACAGATCGACGATGGCCGGATGCCAGAATCGATCCGCTTCCGCGTTGCCGACCGTTTGCTCGAAAATCTTCTCGCCGTTCACCGCTACCGCGAAACTGGCCCCATCGCCGCCCCACCCCCAACTTTGCGGATCGAGCGCAAGATCGGATCGGAAACAGACGACGCCGTCCGGCAAAGTAATATTGAATGCGGCGCGGCCCTCAGGGTGCATAAGCAGAGTCGGGATCGCCGGTTCGTCGTACAGCTTCAAAGCGCGCGCTGCAATCGGCTGGTCGGGCGCGGGAGTAAGTGTGGCTCGATTCAGGTTTGCAAGCAAGTCAATGGCCGTCACGGAATCCAGGAGATCGGGCGGGTTGAGGCGGCTCCACCACGGCGTCAAGCGATGAATTGCAAATCGTCCCATGAAGGCTTCACGGCGATAATAGCGATCCAAAAAGTTTTGGTAGCCGGGAATATCGGCAAACTCATCAACCGGATTTTTGAAATCGAACCACGTCCGGTCGTACCAAGTGATGACGATGTACGTCGGCGGGTGGGCGTAAAGCGACTCGAGCACTTCATTCTTCCATCGCGGTTGAAACTCATTCTCGCCAATCGCGGCCATCAGCGGCGAGTTGAAAATGAATCGCGTCGGGCTTCCCCGGTCGGCCCAATAGTAAATGATGGAGTGATTGCCCCACACCCAGATCAAGTCCTCCGGCGTAGTGCGGTCGCGTACGTACTCGGCCACTTCTATTTCATCTTGTGTGGCCTGCGAGGCAAAGAACTCGGCGCGGGTCTGTTGGCCGGTGAGGTAGGGTTTTGAGATCAGCCATTGATCGACGTAGAAACGATAGCCGATGTTGGCCGCAACGGCGACGGCAATAGCGATCACTGCCCACCGCCGCTCGCGCGCTTCCCACGCCAGCGCGCCCGCGCACAACACGAGGGCCGGAAAAGCCAGCGTCCAGTGGTAAAGTGTCATCACCTTTTGCGGGTACACGACGGCAATCGCGCCAATCAACCAGACCGCCAGCAGCCCTGCCCACGCGCGCCGTTTCCGGATCGCGCTCACACACCCTGCAAGAGCAATCGCATAGACGACCGGCAATCGCCCCAACTGTTGCATCGACCGCTGAAGATAAAACAACGGCGGCCCGGACTCGCCTGGGAACAACAACAGAGTCGGGTTCACCGTCACCTTCGGAAATTCAGTCAACATGAACGTGACATGCTCGACGGCAAAACCGAGCGCGCCGCGCGCGATCAGGTACAACGTGAACAGGCCAATCGCGCCGACGAAACTGCCAAGCAACAGCAGAACTTTCTCAAACTCGCCGCGTAAAACCACCGTAGGAGCGGCTTGCAGCCGCGATGCTTGCAACCGCGATGTGGACACATAGAAAATAGACATCAACGCCGCCGCCGCCACCGGCAAGGCGATCGTGTATTTGTAAAGCACGGCAATCGCCATCGCCGCGCCTGCGCCGACCGTAGCGGCGACTTCAGTCGCTTTGAAGCGACTAAGGCTCAGCCCGCGACAGGCACGCGAGTCGTTACTACTGCGTTGCGCCCCGCCGATGATTCCCCACGCGCCCAGCGCAATAAAAAGGTTGGCAAATCCTTCCGATTGCGCGTTCATGTCGAACGGGATACTGACCAAGAGCAGGCTATAAGCCAGGCCGGCGCTCCAGGCAATGCCGTCGCCAAACCATCGCCGTCCCATCCGCCACAGCACGATCCCTGTCAGCGCGGCCATCACTGCGCTCAAGATCACCGGCCCGGCCAAATTGATTCCGAAGAGGGCCTGCGCCAACGCATAAGTGTAATGCGTCATCGGCGCCTTCGTGTCCCAGCAATCGCGGTATGGCGCGCCGCCGCGCAAAAGGATACTGCCACACGCCGCGTACACGCCCTGATCGCGCTGCATCGGCACATCGAAGAAGGGAGCGGCGGCCAGCAGCACGAGCGCAATCATCAATAGCGATGACAAGGAGACAAGGAGACAAGTAGGCAAGTAGACAGGGAGCCGCGGAGAAAAGAATCTCCTTGTCTCCTTGTCTACTTGTATACGATCAACCTTCCCCATCATCCGTTCCCGCCGCCCCCGGCGAATCCATTCGCAACACTTCGCCGTGGTAGTTCACCACAATGCGGAAGCCCAACATACCGAGCCACTGCCGCGCTTGCTCCGGCAGGCCCATGTCCATGAGTTTGGCAAAGTTGTCGTCAATGTTGTTCAGCGACGAATCGATCATCGCTTTGCTGAACAGGTCGTCCGCGCCCATCATTTTCATCGCCCCTTCGGTCACCGCATCGCGGTTGGCTAGAATCTGCGCCCGCAGGTCGGTCAGCACGGATTTGTCGATCTGTTCCGCCGGAACGTGCCGCTTGAATCCGTCGTCGTTCACGATGTAAAAAGCCTCGTCGCCAACCCGGGTTGCATCGACACTGCGATCGTATTCATCCACCACCAGCCCTGCAAAAAGCGCCGTCTTGCTCATGATCACCTCTCCCAAACTTCGGAAGTCCGCGCAACACCCGTTGGGTTTGATTGAGCCGTTTAGCGCGGACTTCCGAAGTTTCAACGTCGGCGTATGGCCCTTCCGAATTGTACACGGATAAAACTGTTTTCGTGGATATAATAACACCTGCCATGCTGAAAACTATGGACGGACTCAATCTGTTCACGGAGAGTTGGAAGGTGGAAGCCCCAAAAGCAATACTGGTGCTGACGCACGGATTCGGCGAATATGCGAAACGGTACAGCCACGTCGCAAAAGCCATGAACGCCGGGGGCTACTCGGTGTATGCCTACGACTTGCGCGGGCGCGGCCGGTCGGACGGGGCGCGCGGCCACACGCCGAGTTACGACGCCATGCTCGACGATTTGCAAACAGCCTGCGACTGGGCGCAGAGCGAAGACCCTGGCAAAAAATATTTCTTGTACGGCCACAGCACCGGCGGGCAGATTTCGTTGAACTACGCCATCCGCCGCCAGCCCCCCGCCGCCGGGGTGCTGGTGACCGGCCCGTGGTTCAAGTTGGCCTTTGCTCCGCCGCCGTGGAAAATCGTCGCCGGGCGCGCGCTATCTGCGGTCTGGCCGACTTTCGCCACGCCAAAGGGCATTGAGAAAATCCCCTTGTCGCACGACACCGATTTCCTCGACGACATCGAAGACGCGACACTGTCTTGCAACGTGATCACTGCGCGCATGGCAATGGAGATGTTGAACGGCGGAGAGTCCGCCCTGGCGCGCGCCGGTGAATTGCGCCTTCCCATTCTGCTCATGCACGGTCGCGAAGACAAACTGATCGATCCCGCCGCGACGCAGATGTTCTTCGACCGTTTGACCGTCGCCGATAAGACGCTTCATTACTACGACGGGATGTATCACGAAGTTCACAACGAAGTCGAGCGCGCCGTTGTATTCAACGATATGCTGGTGTGGTTGGATAAACATTCGTAATCGTAATTCAGGAGGATACCGTGAGTAAACGTCAGCAACTTAGGGAACGCCGCCAGCGCCAGGCGCAACGCCAGCGCCTATTCGCCATCGGCGGCATCGTCGTCGTCGCCCTGGCCGTCGTCGGCTGGTTGATCTATCAGAACTTCCGGCCGGTGGGATCGTACGTTACGGTCACATCCACCCCGCCCCCCAACTCGGACGGATCGGCTATCGGCAGTCCCGATGCGAAAGTGGTCGTGACGGCCTATGAAGATTTCCAATGCCCGAACTGCCGCAACTTCACCGAGCAGGTCGAGGCGCGGCTCTTCGAAGAATACGTCTTCAACGGAAAAATCCGGTTTGACTACGCGCACTTCATCGTCATAGATCGAGGCGGAAATGAATCGCGCCACGCCGCCGAAGCCAGCGAATGCGCCGCGGCGCAGGGCTGGTTCTGGCCGTACCACGAAACGCTCTTCGCCAACCAGACGGGCGAAAACATCGGCGACTTTACGGACAAACGGCTCAAGGCCTTTGCCGGCGCGCTGGCGCTGGATCAACAGCAATTCGATTCGTGTTTCGATACGGGCAAGTTTTCGAACGTGGTCACAGGCGACATTGCCAACGCAAGAAGCCTGGGGGTGACCGGCACACCCACGCTCATCATCCCCGGCGCCGCACCCATCGTCGGCACGCAGGATTACACCGTCTATCAGCAGGCAATTGAGGCGGCGTTGGCGGCGCCGTGATCCCAAAGCCCCC
>CAYYCF010000161.1:0-5835 GCA_964470235.1 uncultured Anaerolineales bacterium
TTTTCAAAATGAATTGCTGTTGCAGGAGTGTGGCTTTGAACGTGCCGTCGGGGAGTTGGGTGATAGGCACCAGGGCTTTGCCCGTCATGTCGCCGCCGAGGATCAGCACGTCGGCGTTGTAGAACTTGCCCGCGTTGAGAAACTTTTTCCAGCAAATGTCCGAGCCATGCACGTCAGTGGCGAAGAAGATGCGGGTCAAGAGGTCTCCTTTGACAACGGATGGAACGGATTCAACGGATGCCTGTATTCAGATTGACTCAGTCGACTATTAGGAGTATATGATATTCTTGTCAAAAGTCAAAATTGTTAGTCAAAGAGAAATAATCCCTGTTTCTTTCAAGAGAGGCTCGCACATGAAACCAAAGCCCAACCGTCACGATAGGAAGTTCGATGCCAACAAGGCCGCCGTCGACAATATCATGGACAGCTTGTTCAGGCAGGCGAAAGCGCAATTTGGCGACGCCATTAAAGCGTTCTGGTTCTACGACGGCGATCTATGTCCGGCCTGTGTCCAGCGCCCGATTGGCGTAGTGAAATACAAAGGGAAGGAGGCGGTGGCGATCAATGCATTCATCCATCGCCCGCGCGGCGTATTGATCGGCTATTTCCTGTGCGGCACTTGCGCCGCGCACATATTCAGCGAGGCGCGCAAGAATCCGTATCGCCAGACGCCAATGCACGCCGACATTGAGCGCAATTTGACCGCTGCCTACCTCAAGCATTTGGCGTCACTTGATGCTTGATTGAATTCAAGCAATCCTGCTCCCCAACTCCGCTCCGTCATCCGGCTTCAGCAGAATCACCGTATCGTCGGCGTTGATCGCGCCCAACACCAGCACCTCCGACATGAACGGGCCGATCTTTTTCGGCGGGAAGTTTGTCACCGCCACCACGAGCCGCCCCAGCAGTTCCTCTTTTTTGTAATTCGTCACCTGCGCCGACGAGCGTTTGACGCCGTGCGGGCCGAAGTCCACCGTCAATTTGTAGGCGGCTTTGCGCGCTTCGGGGAAATCGTCCACGGCGACGACGCGCCCGACGCGCATTTCGACTTTTTCAAAATCAGGCCAAGTAATGGTTGTCATGTTCTTTGACAACGGATGAAACGGATTTTAACGGATGTTTTTCATATCCGTTTCTATCCGTTCAATCCGTTGTCAACTACTGTCTTGCCCTTCGCCGCTCTCGTCTCGCGGTGCGCGCTTCGCGGGCGGCGGCGGAGTCGGTGGCGGCATCGCCGGCCATGTTCGCCGCGCGGTGCGCGCTCAGCCACGCGGCGCAGTTCTCGTCGTTCCCCATCATTACGTCGGCGGCCAAGAGCATTTTCTTGATCTCTGTTTCGAGTGGATTGGTGATGGCGCACGACATACCGGCGCTGATCGCCATCGCCAAAAATGCGGCGTTCAACGTGGCGCGGTCGGGCAGGCCGAACGAAATGTTCGACGCGCCGCAGATGGTGTTGACGCCCAACTCCTCGCGGCATCGGCGCACAATCTTGAACAGCGTGGCTCCGGCGTAACGCACCGCGCCGACGGGCATCGCCAGCGGGTCAACCAGCACGTCCTCGCGCGGAATGCCAAACGACTCGGCGCGCTCGACGATCTTTTTTGCGATCCCAAAGCGCACGTCCGGGTCTTCGGAGATTCCCGTCTCGTCGTTGGAGATGGCGATCACCGCCGCTTTGTATTGGGCGACCAACGGCAAAACAACCTCCAGACGTTCCTCTTCGCCCGTCACCGAATTGACGAGCGGTTTGCCTTTGTAGGCGGCCAGCCCGGACTCCAGCGCTTTGACGATAGAAGAGTCGATGCTCAGCGGCACATCCACAATGGACTGCACGAGGCGGACGACCTCGGCCATGATCGCCGGTTCGTCGGCCAGCGGGATTCCGGCGTTCACGTCGAGCATCTGCGCGCCCGCCTTCACTTGCGCGAGGGCGTCGTTCCGGACGCGATCAAAATTCCCGGCGGCCATTTCGGCGGCCAGCATTTTGCGGCCGGTGGGGTTAATGCGCTCTCCGATAATGACGAAGGGATGGTCGGGGCCAATGCGGATGGTTTGAGCAGGTGAGGTGAGAATTGTTTCCATGCGGCAATTCTACTCTAATTCAATCCTTGCCTGTCGCGGAAGCAGGCCTGCTTCTTCGATAATTTCGGCCACCAGTTCTTCTTGCCGATAGGCCATCACGTGCACGCCGCTGATTCCGGCGATCTCGCGCACTTGTTGAATGATCTCTACGCACAACCGTTTGCCTTCAACGCGCTGTTCCCCCGCCGGGACGCCGCCGAGGCGGCGGATCACGTCGTCGGGGATGTGGACGCCTGGGACGTGTGTCCGCATCCATTCGGCGGTTTTGGCCGAGCGCAGTGGGCCGACTCCGATCAAAATAAAGGCGCGCTCGTGGAGTCCCAGGTCGCGCACTTTCGTCATGAAGCCGCGCAAGAGGGGAAGGTCGAAACAATATTGGGTCTGGATGAAATCGGCTCCGGCTTCAATTTTTTTGCCGAGCCGCAAAGGGCGGAAGTCGTACGGCGGGGCGAACGGGTTTTCCGCTGCGCCCAAAAAAAGCTTGGGCGCCGATTCCAGTTTGCGCCCGCTGAGGAATTGGCCTTTGTCGCGCAGAATGCAGCACGTGCGGAGCAGGCTGGTGGAGTCAAGATCGAAAACGGGTTTGGCTTCGGGTTGGTCACCGGCTTGCACGCCGTCGCCGGTGAGACACAGCACGTTGCGCACACCCATTGCCGCCGCGCCGAGCAAATCGCCTTGAATGGCGATTCGATTCTTGTCGCGGCACGACACCTGCATCACCGGCTCGTATCCGGCGCGCGTGAGGAGGGCGCACACGCCCACGCTGGACATGTGCACGTTTGCCCCCGAAGCATCGGTGGCGTTAATGGCGTCGCACACCGAGGCCAACACCAGCGCGCGGTCGTATACGGCGTGCGGGTCGGCGCTGTCGGGCGGGTTGAGTTCGGCGGTGACGGCAAAACGGCCGGAGCGAAGAACGCGCTCGAGGCGTGATCCAGATTTCATCGGCCGCTCACTTTAGCCATAGTTCACCGTAGAGAACGCGAAGGTCTCGGGGATTTTTCGTCAACGGATGTAACGGATGCAACAGATATTTGAAAACATCCGGTAAATCCGTTTTACGCGAAGCGGTTGACGTTTTCTCTCTGCGCTCTCGGCGTTCTCAGCGGTGAGTAACCGGCAGGACGTGAGTCAGTCATTCCAACCCGCGGGAGTGGTTTGCGCGACTCCGGTGAAGTCGTTAATCCAGGCCGAGGTGTGATGCAGTTGGCGGTTGACGGGCGGTTGGATTTTCAGAATGTCCTGGCCGTAGAGCGGCATGCGCCTGGATCGTTCCCACGCTTGCGCCCACACGCACGGTTCGTTCGGAAAGACCTCGCAGTTGCCGTCGGCGCGCACGCCGCCGCACGGACCGTTGCGCATCTCTTTGGGGCAGGTCATGGGGCATGTCATGCCGGTGTTGTGCAGAATGCACTGGCCGCACATGTGGCAATTGAAGAGCGCCCCTTTGCTTGCCTTCTCTGCTTTGGCGAAGAGCCGCTCGACACGCCCGCCCGATTTCAGCCAGCGGCGGAAGGGGATGAGAGCGCGGTGCGTTGTTTCGTAGGCGAGTTCCAGGAGATGAGGATAATTTTGGAGGACGCGCATTAGGGCTCTCTTCCCCAATTCGAAGCCAGCGCCTTCAAATGCTCGTCGGTGTACTCTGCCTCGAGTCCGGCGGCGACGGCGGCCGCTACGGTTCCCGGCTCGCCCTCCCGCTCTTGCGCGTCGGACGTGCGCCACTCGGCCAGGTAATCATCCGTGCCGATCATTCCGGCTTGCATAGCGGCCTCGTCAATCGCTTCCTGGAAACGATTCGTGAGCGCTTTCGAGACGCGGACATCCCCTTGGCGGGCCTTCACTTGGGCAGGGATCGCGCGCCAGTAAACGATTTGATAGGTGGTCATACCGGACTCTTTTTTGACAACGGATGGAACGGATGTGAACGGACAAAAAAACATCCGTTAAAACCCGTTTCATCCGTTGTCGATAAGTTCTACCAATCTACTTTCCAATCCCCCGTACCCCGTCTGCCGGATTTCGAGCGGCAACTGCAGGCAATCGGCGGCCCGCCGGGCGCGCGCTTTCAGCTCCGGGTCGTCGCGCTGCGCGAGATACACGACGCGGTTGTAATTATGGAAGTAGTCCTCGCGCAGGCCTGGGAATCGATCGATGCCGAGATTCTCGATCACGAGATGGTCGAACGATCCCACGAGGTAGTCGGTGAGGAAAAACGTGCCCAAGTCTTCGGCCATGATGCGCTCGAACTGGCCGTCGGCATATATTTCGTAGCAATGCGGCCCGGCGATGCGATCCACGCCTTCGGCGGCGAGCATGTCGTCGAGCGCGCCGCTCGTGCCGCAATCGCCGTAGACCACGATCACCCGGTCATAACTTGCGCGCGCTTCGCGGATGCGCTGGCGCACGGCGGGCGGGATCAGATCAGGGGTGTTGTGCAGCAGCGAAGGCACTCCCAACACGTCGGCCTCCCAGCCGTGTTTCTCTTTGAGGGCCAGCACTTCGCGGGCTAATGCGCCGCAGACCACTAAAGCTGTTTTCATCAAGCCAATTCTTACCGCGAAGACGCGAAGGACGCAAAGAGACAGAAGAAGAACTTTGCGCTCTTCGCGCCTTCGCGGTTCAAGAATCTTTCAGCAACACTTCCGCCATTTCTTTCAGATGCGCCGGTGTGCTTCCGCAGCACGCGCCGATGATGCGCGCGCCGCCTTCGCGCATTTCTTTGGCGAACCCGGCCATTTCGTGCGGCGGACAATCGTACTTCGCCTTGCCTTGCACCAGCTTCGGCATACCGGCGTTCGATTTTGCCACCAGCACGGCGTCGGGTGAGGCCACTGCTTTCATTTTCTTCACGACCGTGAGCAATTCATCCGGCCCGTTGCCGCAGTTGCCGCCGACGGCGGCCGCGCCCAAACCACTCAACGCTTTGTAGGCCTGCTCCGGCGTTATGCCCATCATCGTCCGCCCGTGCGTGTCAAACGTCATGGTGGTGATGATCGGAATGTCGGACGAGATTCGGCGCACGCCCTCGAAGGCCGCCTGAATCTCCTCCAGCGCCGACATCGTTTCGATCCAAATCACATCCACGCCGCCGCCGACCAACGCCCCGGCTTGCTCGGCGAACCCCTCGACCGCGTCGGCGTATTCCAGCGTGCCGAGCGGCGCGAGAATCTCGCCGCTGGGTCCGATATCCCCGGCCACTAACGCGCCGTTGCCGCTGGCGTCCACTTCGGCGCGCAAGATCAAGGCGGCGGTGCGGTTGAGTTCCGGCACGCGCGATTGCAGGTTGTGCATCGCTAACCGGAAGCGACTGCCGCCGAAGGTGTTGGTCAAAATAATCTTTGACCCCGCTTCGAGATAGCCGCGATGAATGCCGCGCACCACGTCGGGATGCGAAAGATTCCACACTTCCGGCGGGTCGCCGAATTGCAAACCGGCCTCGAAGAGCATCGTGCCCATCGCGCCGTCAGCCATCACGATGGAATGTTTTTCTAGCAGGGCATGTAGCTTGTTCATGATGTTCATTCACCGCTAAGGCGCAAAGGGCGCGAAGTTTATTAGTTTTGGCTCTCCCGACTTTGGCGGGATTTTGACTCACGGACAGAAACAAACACGGACTTTTTTCGGGCGATTCGCAAATTGTCCGTGTTTTCTTCAGTCCGTGAGTCGGGGCATTTCCCGTTAAATCTCGCAGAGCCTTGGTTTTCTTTGCGATCTTCGCGGTTCAATTAATCTCTGCGAACTCCGCGTTCT
>CAYYCF010000162.1:0-2938 GCA_964470235.1 uncultured Anaerolineales bacterium
TGTGTTCCCGCGCCAGTTGAAGCGTGACGCCTTTGCGCTGGCGCAGTTTGAAATACGCCTCCGCATACGATTCGCAATCGTCGCATTGGGCCGGGTTGACGACGCGCGGCGTGAAGCGCAGGCCGAGGTCGGCGGCTTTGCGCTGGATCACGTCCGGGCGCCCCAGCAGAATCGGCCTCCCGATTCCTTCTTCTTCCACTTGCGCCGCGGCGCGGATGATTTTCGATTCTTCGCCTTCGCCGAACACGATGCGCTTCGGCGCGGCTTTGGCTTTGTTGATGATGAACCGCCGCACGCGCTGGCCCTGCCCCTGCCGCGCCGCCAACTGCTCGCGGTATTCGGCGATGTCAATCGTCTTGCGCGCCACGCCGGATTTGATCGCCGCCTCGGCGACGCCGGGCGCTTCCCACAATAGCACCCGCGGGTCGAGCGGCTTGGGGAGCAGATATTCCTCCCCGAACTTGATCGACTCCACGCCGTACGCATGCAGCACGCTATCCGGCACGTCTTCGTGGGCCAGCGCGGCCAGCGCTTTGGCGGCGGCCACTTTCATGTCGTCGTTGATCGCCTTCGCCCGAACGTCCAACGCGCCGCGAAAGATGAACGGAAAGCCCAACACATTGTTGATCTGATTCGGGTAGTCGCTCCGCCCCGTGCCCACGATGGCGTCGGGCCGCGCTTCTTTGGCGAGTTCGTATTTGATCTCCGGATCGGGATTCGCCATCGCAAAGATCAGCGGGCGCTCGGCCATCGTCTTCACCATTTCCGGTTTGAGAATGTTGGCGATGGATAGACCGAGAAACACATCCGCGCCGCGCGTGGCTTCGGTCAGGGTGCGCTCGTCGGTGTCGGCGGCGAAGCGGGCTTTGTACGGGTTCATGCCGTCCAGGCGGCCTTTGAACACCACGCCCTTCGTGTCCACCAGCCGCACGTTCTCGCGTTTGACGCCGAG
The DNA here is from genome assembly GCA_964470235.1 of uncultured Anaerolineales bacterium. Taxonomy (GTDB): domain Bacteria; phylum Chloroflexota; class Anaerolineae; order Anaerolineales; family VGOW01; genus VGOW01. Next base: position 953 of record CAYYCF010000162.1, read on the forward strand.
CAGAACGTAAAACTCGGCGCAGGCAATGGCGGCCGCGCCCGCGCCGGAGACGACCACTTTGAGATCGCCCGCTTTCTTGCCGCTGACCTCAACCGCGTTGAGCAGCGCCGCGCCGGAAATGATGGCCGTGCCGTGCTGGTCGTCGTGGAAGACCGGAATGTCGAGCAAGCCTTTGAGCGTTTCTTCGATATAAAAACATTCGGGCGCTTTGATGTCTTCGAGGTTGATTCCGCCGAAGGTGGGGGCAATGGCTTTGACCACGCGGATAATTTCGTCGGGGTCGTGCGTATCCACTTCGATGTCGAACACGTCCACGTCGGCAAATTTCTTGAACAGCACACCTTTGCCTTCCATCACCGGCTTCGAGGCCAGCGCGCCGCGATCCCCTAAGCCCAAAATGGCCGTGCCGTTGGAGACGACGGCGACGAGGTTGGCTTTGGCGGTGTATTCGTAGGCGGTCTCCGGCGCGCGTTCCACTTCCAGCACCGCTTCGGCCACGCCGGGCGAATAGGCGAGGGAAAGATCGCGTTGAGTGTCGAGCGGTTTCGTGGCCGTGACTTCGATCTTGCCGGGCCGCCCGCGGCGGTGATATTCGAAAACTTCCTGAGGGGTAAGACTTGCCATGTGAGAGACTCCTTCGGGGCAAAGGCTATCATCTGCTCCCCCATTTGTCACAGTTCCGCTTGTCATATCGGAGGGGTGACGAGAGTCCCGAAAACAAAAAACCTCCCAAAGGTTTGAACCTTCAGGAGGTCGGGGCATTACGTCTTTGCCGCAGCGGGGTAAATCAGCGCATCAATTATCCGTTTGGTTTTGACGAACAGATCATAGACTGCCGCCCAATCAACGCAATGCTGCAGATCGTCGTCGAGTGTTCCGGCTTGATACTGCTGATAGAAATCGGCAGACGGCATCCGGTGTTCTTGTTCGTATTCGAATAGCCGGTGAGACAGCTCCAACAAATCGTCCACCGGGCTGGCCGTAGCCAATGCTTGAGCCAGGGTCTTTCGAAATTCTCCCGAAGGGGGCAGGCCGTTGAAAGTGAGTGTGGTCATCTGTCACGCTCCGTTGGAAGATTATAGCACGCCCGTCTTCTCACACTCCTCTATGCGCCCACCGTATCCTCACTAAATCCTTCATCATATTGACCGCGCCTTCGACGAAGCGCACTTTGCTTCCGGCGGCGTCGGCCCAGCGCACGGGCATCTCGCGCACTTTCAAGCGTTTGCGCTCGGCTAGATAAAGAATCTCTACGTCGAACATGAAGCGGTCAATCACTGCCCGCTCGTACAGCGGCCTCACGGCGCTCTGGCGGTAGGCTTTGAATCCGCATTGGGTGTCGGAATACTGCCACAGGCCGACGAGCAGGTGCTTCATCAGATCGAAAATGGCGGTCGCCAATCGGCGGAAGAGCGGGGGTCGGCGCTCGATTTGCGACTCGGGCAGGGCGCGGGAGCCGATCACCATATCGTAACCGTCCCGCAGATAACGCATCGCGTTTTCGATCTCTTCCGGCGGAGTCGAAAGGTCGGCGTCGAGGAACACGATCCATTGGCCCGTCGCCGCCATGATGCCGGCGCGGACGGCGAAGCCCTTGCCGCGATTCGGCTGGTAGGCGATCAACTTTGCTTCGCGCACTCCCTCAATTTGCCTGCCCACGATCTCCACCGTGTCGTCGCGGCTGCCGTCGTCCACGACGATCAACTCCCACGAATACGACTGCGCGCGCAAATAGCCCAGTACCCTTTCCAGCGTTAGGCCAATGCGCGCCGATTCGTTGTAGGCGGGGATGATGAGAGAGAGATTGGGGGAGGCCATTGAGGAGAGTGAAACGTGACTCGTGAGACGTGAAACGTCACGGATCACGCCTCACGGGTCACGCACTCTTCAGTCTTTCCTTCAACGCTCCCGCAATGACGTGATTCATGATCAAATGCCCGTCCTCCTGCCGGCCCTGATTCGGATCGGGGAAGCGGACGACGACGT
>CAYYCF010000162.1:3038-5799 GCA_964470235.1 uncultured Anaerolineales bacterium
AAATGCCCGTCCTCCTGCCGGCCCTGATTCGGATCGGGGAAGCGGACGACGACGTCGGCCAGGCCGGCCAGCTTGCCGCCTTTGTCGCCCAAGAGGGCGATGACCGTGCCGCCGATCTCGCGGGCCGTTTCGACGGCCTTCACCAAATTGGGCGAGTTGCCCGAGGTGGAGATGGCGATGACGGTATCGCCGGAGCGCATGAAGTTGCGCAGTTGCTCGGCGAAGACCACGTCAAACGCCGCGTCGTTGCCCCAAGCCGTGATGAGCGGCATGTTGTCGGTGAGGGCGATGGCGCGGAAACGGCGCTTGCCCGGCGTGATCGTCAGCTTGTTGATGTCGTTCATCATGTGCGAAGACGTGGCGGCGCTCCCGCCGTCGCCGATGATCCAAATGTTGCGGTCGTCGCGCCAGGCTTGCATCAGCGCCTCGACGGCCTTCTGCAAATCGTCGCGCGACAGCGCGCGGACGGAGTGTTCGAGTTCGGTGAGGTAAGTGTCTATGAAATCCATTTTCCAATGCGGAATGTGGATTGCGGAATGCGGAATGAAAATTCACTATTCATCATTCCGCATTCATCATTCATCATTCCGTCAGCCTTTCCCATCTTCTCCGCAAAACCACCAGCCCCGTTTGCACCAGTATCTGCAAATCCAGCCAGATCGTCCAGTTGCGGATGTAGAAAATGGCGGCGCGCATTTCTTCTTCCAGCGAGGACACCGGCACGACGGCCCAGGGCCCGCTCACGCCTGGCTTCACCGAAGCAATGTTGGGAAGCCAGCGGTGATAGGCGTGCCGTTTGTCTTCGGGGATCGGGCGCGGCCCGACTAGACTCATTTTGCCCATCGGCACGGCAAACAACAGCGGCAGGTGATTCATTCCCGTGTCGCGCAAAAATTTTGACAGCGGCCGCCCCTCTTCCAATCGAAAGAACGTGGCGCGGAATGGGCGCCCGCCTTGCCCCAACACCGGCTGCGCCGTGATGATCGCGCCGCGGTTGATCAGCCGCAGCCACAGCGCGACGATTCCCATCAATGGCAAAGCGAGCAAGAGAGCGATTGCGCCGAGTCCGTAGTCCACGGCCATCTTCATCACTAAGTCAAATCCTGACAGCCGCGCTCTGTCCAAAACAATCAGCGGCACAAAGTTGCGGTGCGCCACGCGCGGGGTGGTCGCCAACAGATCGTAGTAGCCGGGCGAGAGCCGAATCTTGAGTCCATCCGCAAAGGCCGAGCGCTCAAGAATTTCTTGAAACGTCTCCCAGGCCAGCGCGCCGGGGACGACGACGATCTCGGCAATGCGATGTTCGCGGGTGATGTCGGCCAGCGCGCCGGGGTGGCCTAGCACGGTGAGGCCGTCGCCCACCGGCGTGCCGGTCGGCAGAAAGTCGTCCACAAATCCGACGACGCGCACGCCGGAATCGGCGATCGATCGGAACTGGCGCGCAATGGTGCGGCCTTGCTCGTCTGCGCCGACGATCACGGCGCGGGTGATCAAATGCCCGCCCCGGCGAAAGGCGCGCACCACGCGGCGCATGAGGAAACGGCCCAACACCACGGTCGCCGTCGTGGCGGCCCAACCGGCGGCCATCCAGATCGGGTTGAGATCAACGCCCGCGGCCAGCGCGTTCACGACAATCATCATCACAATGCCGTACGTGCATCCGGTAGCCACGGTGGCGTACTCTTGCGAATCTTCCAGCACCGTTTCGAGATCGTAGAGACGCAGGGCGGCGAAGACGAGCAGATAGCCGACAAGCGAAAGTTGAATCGTGGCGAGATAACGCTCCGCGCCAAGTCCGAGGCGCGCCAACACAAAGAGCGCGGCGAGCAATCCGACGGCAACGGCTACCGTGTCGGAAATGATCAGCGCCGAGAACAAAAGATACTGGCCGCGCCGGCTCATTGCGCCCCCTGTATCAGCCGCAGGCCGGTGTTGAGCAGAACGCGCGCGCCGCCGTTGTCGAAAAGATAATCCATCCGCCGCAAGCCTTCGGACTCCATGGCCGCCGTCACCGCGTCTTGCCGACTCTCTTCGCAATACAACATCATGAACCCGCCGCCGCCGGCCCCGGCCAGTTTGCCGCCCATCGCTCCCGCATTCCGCGCCGTGTTGTACAGGTGATCGACTCGCTCGTTGCTCACGCCGCTGGCGAATTTTTTCTTCTGCTCCCAACCGTCGTGTAGTAACCGGCCGAACAATTCCAGGTCGCCGGACTCTAGACAGCGGCGCATGGGGTCCACCATCGCGCGGACGGCGTGAAGCGCGTCGAGAGCGGCGGCTTTATGTTGTTTAGCGTTCTCGCTTTGCTGCGCCAGAATTTGAGTCGAGTCGCGCGCCTGGCCGGTGAAGAACAGAAGCAAGCGGCGCTGCAGTCCGGCAACGGTGTCGGTGGAAACGCGCAGAGGCTCGGCGCGGCTGCCGTCGGCGCGGAATTCAAAAAAGTTCAGCCCGCCAAACGCGGCGGCAAATTGATCTTGATAGCCGATGGGCATGCCGAGTTTTCCGACTTCGATTCGCGTCGCCATTTCGGCCAGTTCCATTTTGGCCAGGCTTCGCCCGCAGGCGGCGCTCACGGCTTTGAGCGAGGCGACGGTGACGGTGGACGACGAGCCAAGCCCGGTGCCGGGCGGCACTTCGGAGGCAAGAAACATGGACGCGCCGCGGTCAATTCCAAATTCGTGCAGGATCGCTTTAGGCAAATTCAAATCGCCTTCCCAGAACAGCACTTCGCCGCCGGTGTGCCGGAAGAAGGTGCGGTAGT
>CAYYCF010000163.1:0-5783 GCA_964470235.1 uncultured Anaerolineales bacterium
TCGCTTCGCCTTTCTCTTTCGATTCTTCGACCAGCGTCATCGCCTCTTCGAGCGTATCCACCACCACGTCCACGTATCCGTTGTCGAGCCGCCGCCTGGCCCGCGCCGGATCGATTTCGACGATCAGCCCGACGCCCTCGTTCATCGTGATCGCCAACGGCTGCGCGCCGCCCATGCCGCCCAACCCGGCGGTGAGCGTGAATGTACCTTTGAGGCTCGCCCACCCTTTTTGCTTCGCCAGCGACCCCAACGTTTCGTACGTGCCCTGCAAAATGCCCTGCGTGCCGATGTAAATCCAACTGCCGGCCGTCATCTGCCCGTACATGATCAAGCCTTTGGCGGCCAGGTCGTCGAAGTGTTGTTGCGTCGCCCAATGCGGCACAAGATTCGAATTCGCAATCAGCACACGCGGCGCGTCGGGGTGCGTCTTGAAAACGGCCACCGGCTTGCCCGACTGCACCAACAGCGTCTCGTCGTTTTCCAATTCTTTCAGCGCCGCCAGGATCGCATCGAACGCTTCCCAACTGCGAGCCGCCTGCCCGCGCCCGCCATACACCACCAGATCGTCCGGGCGCTCGGCCACTTCGGGATCGAGATTGTTCATCAACATTCGCAAAGCGGCCTCTTGCAGCCAGCCTTTGCAGGTGAGGGTGGAGCCGCGCGGGGCTCGGATGAGGCGAGGTGTATTTACCATTTTTCCCACCTCACCACCTCTTCCAACTTCTTCCGCCCGCCGCCCCTCACCACGTCGGGCCGCCGTTGATCGGGCGCGGGGTAGCCAAACGAGATCGCCGCGTCGAAGAACTGTTCGGCCGGGATGCCGAGAATCGCTTTGGCTTTCTCCGGTTCGTAGATCGAAGCGATGCACGATCCGATTCCCATTTCCCACGCCGCCAGCTGCATGTAGGCCGCCGCCTGGCCGAGATCGAAGGCGATAGACCAGCGCGCCGCCGGATCGGACGAGACGAGCGCAACGCCCAGCGCGGCTCCGGCCAGATGCCCCGCGTACGTGCCGCACTCCGAAAGTCCCTTGAGCGTGTCCCTGTCGCGCACGGCAACGAAGTGCCACGGCTGGGTGTTCTTTGAACTCTGCGCGCGGCGGCCCGCATTAAGAATGCGGCGCACGGCTTCTTCGGGGATCGGCTGATCGGTGAAATTGCGAGTTGCCCCTTTGGTGCGAATAGCTTCGTGGACTTCCATAGGTTCTTGTCCCTTTTGTTGACAACGGATAGAGCGGATTTGAACGGATGTTGTCTGATATCCGTTGGCATCCGTTTCATCCGTTGTCAGATTCATCCGGCCAATACAAGCTTCCCGCGTTTGATCACCGCCTCCACCGCATTATGCCCCAGCCGATAAATCACATCTTCCAACGTCGGCACGTTCCAAATCTGAATATCGGCCAGCTTGCCCGCTTCGAGCGTGCCGCGATCAGCCAGCCCCAACGCCCGCGCCCCGCCGACGGTCGAAGCAACCAGCGCCTCTTCCGGCGAGAAGCGATACAGGCGGCAGGCGAACTGCATCACCAACTGCATGGATTCACACCAGCCTCCCGGGCATAGATCGGTTGCCAATGCCAGCGTCATGCCTTCGACCATCATCGCCCGCGCGTCAAACGGGCGTGGATGCTTCACCGCAAAATCGAGCGCGGGCGTCACCACGCCGACCACGTCCGCTTCAGCCAGCTTACGCATCATCGGCGGATCGGTGTAATTGAGATGATCGGCAGAGACCACGCCCAACTCGGCGGCCATGATCGATCCGCCGATTTGCGAATACTGGTCGGTGTGAATCTTCGGCTTGAGTCCGACGGCGAGTCCCGCTTCCAAGATTCGGCGCGACTGTTCGACGGTGTAATAGCCCTCGTCGCAGAACACGTCGCAAAAGACGGCCAGTTTTTGTTCGGCCACCTGGGGAATCATTTCGTTGATGATAATGTCGACGTAGCGCTCAGGCGGCAGGTCGCGGGGAAAATCGTGCGCGCCGAGAAACGTGCTCACGATGTCCACCGACTGGCTTAATCCCAATCGCCGGTTGACTTCCAGTATTTTCAATTCGTCGGGGAGGCTCAAGCCGTAACCGCTTTTGCTTTCAACGGTCGTGGTGCCGTAGGCCAGCATCCGCCGCAGTCGATCCGCCGCGCTGGCGGTGAGCGAGTCGACGGAGTCGGCGCGGGTCATGTCCACGGTAGCCAGGATGCCGGTCGGGATGCCGAGCGCCTTCACTTCGGCGGCGGTGCGCGTCAACTTCGCCGCGTATTCCTGTGCCCGCGAGCCGCCGAACACCAAGTGCGTGTGGCTATCCACAAATCCGGGAGCGACGATCTTTCCGGCGGCGTCAATGCGCGTGGCACTGGGCGCATCCACTCGCGATTCCACATCGGCGGCGGCGCCAACGGCCACGATACGTTCACCCGCAATCGCCACCGATCCGTTTTCGATTCGCCCGATCAGATCGCCGGGTGAAGGCACACACGTCAACACGTGCGCGGCGTTGGAGATGATGAGATCGGCGGCGGCGAGTGTCATTCGTTTACTCGTTTCCTATTCGTTGACACGGACGGAGTCTTTCACTCATGCCCCAACACCCGGTGCGGCTGATACGGTGTTTCGAGCTGTGCGCGCTCGTCGTCGTCCAGTTTGATCTCCAGCGCGGCCGCCGCTTGCTCAAGATGAGTCATCTTGCTTGCGCCGATGATGGGCGACGTGACGCCAGGTTGGCCGAGCAGCCAGGCCAGCGCAATTTGCGCCGACGTGACTCCTCTGCGCTTCGCCAACTCCACCGCCCGATCCACCACTTCAAAATCCGAAGGCTGATAATACAGCTCGTGCGCGAACTGATCACTCTTGGAACGCGCCGTCTCCCCGCCGCGATCCGGCGTGCGGTTGCCGGCCAGGAATCCCCGCGCCAGCGGGCTCCACGGAATCAGCCCCACGCCTTCGGCCAGGCACAGCGCATTCATCTCCCGTTCTTCTTCGCGATACACCAGATTGTAATGATTCTGCATCGAGACGAACCGCGTCCATCCATGACGGTCGGCCAGATACAACGCACGGGCAAACTGCCAGGCATACATGCTCGATGCGCCGATATAACGCGCCTTGCCCGCTTTCACAACGTCGTGCAGAGCTTCGAGTGTTTCTTCGATAGGCGTCGCGTTATCGTAACGATGAATTTGATACAGATCGACGTAGTCCATGCCCAGCCGTTTGAGCGAGTCGCCAATGGCGTGCAAGATGTGTTTGCGCGAGAGTCCGCCCCGGTTCGGTTTATCGCCCATCGGGAAAAACACTTTCGTCGCGATCACCACTTCGTCGCGCCGCGCAAAATCCTTGATCGCCCTGCCCGTCACTTCTTCGCTCACGCCGAGCGAATACGCGTCCGCCGTGTCGAAAAAGTTGATGCCCAGTTCCAGCGCCCGCCGGACGAACGGGAGGCCTTCGTCTTCCGAGAGCGTCCAATCGCGCCATTTCGGATCGCCGTAAGTCATCATCCCCAAACAAATGCGTGAAACTTTCAGGCCGGTACCACCGAGACTCGTATATTCCATGTTGACTCCTTGAGAGAAAACCGGATTCCCGTAGGAACTCTGCGCGCTCGGCGCTCTCCGCGGTGAATTCGGTGGGAGTGAGTTATCAATACCCAGTTTACAACAGTAGAGTAGAATCACAAACACGGAGAAACCATGACAGCCCAGCCGCAACCCCTTGTTCAGCCCGCAACCGAGAGAAAGACGGTGCAAATCCGCTGGCCCGACGGACGGTACTTTGAAGCGCCGGTGGGCACCACCGTTGGAACCTTTATCAACGCCGTCGAAAGTCGCGCCGAAAACGATCCGCTCACCGTCGCGGCATTGGTAGACGGCGGACTGCGCGAACTCACATATCCGCTGACGCGCGACGCCAACTTGACTCCCATCACCACCGCCGCCGAAGACGGCATGCGCATATACCGGCGCGGACTCACCTTCTTGCTCGTGGCCGCCTGTCTGGATTTGTTTCCCGAAGCCGAAGTGCTGGTCGAACATTCCATCGCCTCGGGCGGATTCTTTTGCGACGTGCGCGGGCGCGAGAATTTTTCCGCCGCCGACCTGGAAAAACTCGGCGCGCACATGCGGCAAATGGTCGCCAAGGATTTGCCCATCGCCAAAGAAGTGATGCCGCTCGCCGAAGCCATCGAAATGTTTCGCCAGCGCGGCGACGCCGACAAAGTGAAATTACTGGCGGAGCGCAAGAAAGATTATCTGGTGGTCTACCGCCTCGGCCCGCTCACCGATTACTTCCACGGCTACATGGTTCCCTCCACGGGCTATTTACGTTTATTCGGATTGCAGCCCGCGCCGCCGGGATTCATTTTGCAGTTCCCGCAGCGCCGCTCGCCCACCGTGGTCGAGCCGCCGCGCGAACACGACCGCTTGCTGGCCACCTTTCGCGAATACTCCGGATGGCTCGACCGGTTGGGGGTAAGCGACGTCGGTTCGCTGAACGAGGCCATTAAGTCCGGCCGCACCAGCGAATTGATCCTCGTCTCCGAAGCCCTGCACGAGCAGCGCATCGCCCAGATAGCGACCTGGATCGCGGACGGGGGCGGCGACAACCGGCTGGTGCTGATCGCCGGGCCGTCATCATCCGGCAAGACCACGTTTTCCAAACGGCTGGCCGTTCAACTGCTGGCGAACGGCCTGCATCCGTTTGCCCTGGCCATGGACGACTTTTTTCTGGATCGCCACAAAACCCCCAAAGACGAGAGAGGCGAGTACGATTTCGAATCGATCCGCGCCCTCAACCTGGAGCGCTTCAACACAGACTTGCTGGCGCTGATGGCCGGCGATGAAGTCTCCCTGCCGCACTACGATTTCCTGACCGGCGCCAGCGGGCGCGGCGAAACGATACGCCTGCCGAAAGATACGGTCATCGTCGTCGAAGGCATACACGGCCTCAACCCGGAGCTGGTGCCGCAGATACCGTCGGAACGCGTGGTGCGCATCTACGCCTCGGCGCTGGCGCACCTCAATCTGGATCGGCACAACCGCGTGAACACGACCGACACCCGCCTCATCCGCCGCATCGTGCGCGACGCCGCCACGCGCGGCCACGCCGCAACGAACACGTTGCATCGTTGGGAGAGCGTGCGTCGCGGCGAGACTCTGCACATCTTCCCGTACCAGGATAATTCGGATGTGATGTTCAATTCGGCGCTGGTATACGAGCTGGCCGTCCTGCGCCCGCTGGCCGAGCCGCTGCTGCTGCAAGTGCAGCCGGACACGCCCGAGTACGTGGAGGCCAAACGCCTGCTGGCCCTGCTCAGTTGGTTTCAGCCGTGCCCCACCGGCGCCGTGCCCGACAATTCCATCATTCGCGAATTCATCGGCGGCTCCATTCTGGAGCAGTTCAAGATGTGGGGCGTGGGTTAATTGTCGCATGCCTCGGCCAACTCTTCCGCCCCGCCCAGATCAAACAACGCCACTCTCACTGGCCCAAACTCCCAAGCGCCGATGGCCGCGCGCCAATTCGCCAGCCATTTTTCTTCCAACTGAAAATTGCCCGGCGGTTCGCCGGTGTCGTTGATCAACCACGCGCGGCGATACGCAGAGGGCAGGCCGTTGAACAACGCCACCGCCGCCGGATCGAGCGCGCGCGCCGGATCGCCGCCGGAGGCCGCCGCCAGTTCGAGTTCGGTTGGAAAATGGATCGGCAGCGAATACCAGTCCAACCGCGCATGAGAGTCATTCAAGAAATAATGCCACAGCGGCGCGCCGTAAGCCGCGATCAAAATTACGTCGC
>CAYYCF010000164.1:0-3975 GCA_964470235.1 uncultured Anaerolineales bacterium
CCCCTCCCCCGTGCGGAAGAACACCGCACAAGGGAGGGGCGGTCTGCTCCCTCCCCTGTTTGCCTTTCGCGAAGCGGCAAACGGGGGAGGGCCGGGGTGGGGGCTAAAATCCCGCCAGCCCCATAGCGTGCAAGGCCGCCACCACCACCGGCGCAACGATCAGCGCCGGCAAAAAGTTCCCCACGCGAATCGGTTTGAGTTCGAGCAGGCTGCTGAATCCGATCCCCAGAATCAATACCCCGCCGGTCGCCGTCATCTCGGCTACCATGGGCGCGGTGAGTAATGCTTGCGCCTGCGCCGCTAGCAGAGTGAGCAAGCCCTGATAGACCGCAATGGTAAGCGCAGAAAACAACACGCCCACGCCCAGCGTGGAGGCAAACGCCAGCGAAGCGAATCCGTCCATGGTTGATTTGATGGCCAGCAGTTGAATGTCGCCGCGCAGGCCGTCTTGAATCGATCCGAGAATCGTCATCGGCCCGACGCAAAACACAAGCGACGCCGTGACGAACCCCTTGATAAACTTGTTCCCACCCGCTTCCTCGCTCCCCTGCCCGCCTGCAAACCGGCTCTCCAGCCACGCGCCCAAACTTTTGAGTCCGGCATCGATGCCCCACCACTCGCCCAGAATCCCGCCGACCAAAATACTGCCGAGCACGATCAGCATGTTGTTCGACTTGAACGTCATCTGCGCGCCGAGGGCGATGGTGAACAGCCCCAAGCCGCCCATCACCGTTTCGCGCACGCGCTCCGGCAATCGCGCCCCAAAGGCCAGGCCCAATCCGCCGCCGATCAACACCGTGATAATGTTTAGAATGGTTCCCATGGGCTGATAGCCTATCGCATAGCGCGGCTTCCAGCCGCAACCCAATTGAATCCACGAAGGACACGAAGTTCACGAAGGTTGATGAAGAAAACTTCGTGTTCCTTCGTGTTCTTCGTGGATCGAAAGAATCTTCGCGGCCGGCGTAGTTTTTGAAGAGCTATACTATATCGCTAATCGCGGATAGCAAATGGCCGCGCCATAAACTAACCGCCATCAGCCATAAGCCATACGCAATATGCGATAAGCGAGACGCCATTATAATATCCCCATGTTGAAATCCTGGCGGCCCTTCCTCTTCGGCCTCTTCACCGGCCTGCTCTCCACGGCCCTCATTCTCCTCCTCAACAACCGCCAAACCGGAATCCCGATCACGCTCGTTCCCCCGCCGCCCACTGCCACCGCGGCGCCGCTCCGTGTTCACGTCACGGGCGCAGTGAAATCGCCGGGTGTTTTCGAACTGCCGCAGAACAGCATCGTGCAAGACGCGATCAACGCCGCGGGCGGCCTCACCGAATCGGCCACGGTCGAATATCTCAACCTGGCCGAGATACTCACCGACGGCCAGCAGATTTTCGTCGCCGAAGTGATCACTGCCGCGCCGCCGCCAACCGACAGCCGGTCGCCCACTGCCGACACCCCGTCTTCGACTCCCACCCGTCAACCAGTCGCCAACAGCCCTCCGCAGGCGGCCAGCGCCGGCCCAATCAACATCAACACCGCCTCGCAAGCGGAACTCGAAACCCTGCCGCGCATCGGCCCGGCCATTGCCGGGCGCATCATCGAATACCGCAGCGCGCACGGCCCCTTCGCGCGCATCGAAGACATCAAAAACGTCAAAGGCATCGGCGACGCCACCTTCGACGCTATCAAAGATTACATCACGGTGAAGTGAGTCAATCAATAATCATCCTCAAACCCTGCTGCTTCGGCGACGTGATGTTCAGCACGCCGCTCGTCGGCGTTCTGCGGCGCGCGCACCCCGAGGCGCGCATTGACTTTGCCGTTGGATCACACTCGCTCCCGGCCATCGAAGCGCACCCCTTGATCGACAACCGGATAGACGCCGGCCGCGTCGGCGCCGGCCGGTATTCGCCGTCCGATCTTTTCTCTCTCGCCAACCGCCTCCGCGCCGGACGCTACGACGCCCTCTTCGTCCCCGACCGTTCGCCGGCGTTGGCACTGATCGCGCACCTCAGCGGCATCCAAACGCGGGTCGGGCTGGACAGCGGCGGGCGCGGGTTGTTATATTCGCATCGCGTACCCGTTTCCCCAAACGTCGTCCGCCACGAAGCCGACCTCTATCTCGATCTGGCGCGCGCGCTCGATCTCCCCACCGATCATGCGGCGATGGAGTACACCCCGCCCGCCGCCGGCCGCAAAGCCGTGCTCGCCGCGCTCGAAAAATTCAACTTGGCTGAAAAACCCTTCGTGTTGATTCACCCCGGCGGCGGGCGCAACCCCGGCATGGCTTTGGCCGAGAAGCGCTGGCCGTCCGCCAACTTCGCGCAATTGGCGGCGCGCCTCATGCGCAGCACCGGGCTCCCGGTGGCCCTGGTCGGCGGCCTGGGCGACGAGCCGATCCTCGACTCGATCAAAGGCTTGATCAACATCCCTCTTACGGATTTCGGCGCACTGCCCTGGGGGCAGATCGGGGCGCTGGCGGAGCGATGCGCGCTGTACGTTGGCAATGACACGGGCGCGACGCACATGGCTGTCGGCGCCGGGACGCGCGTGGTGATGGTCATGGGGCCAACCGACCCCCGCCGTTATGCGCCTTTTGGCAAGCCGGATCGAGTGGCCTACGTTTGGCGAGAGTGGGATGTGCCGGCGGCAGGCGCGCGCGCCGGAGCGCCGGGCTTCTCGTGGCAGAACGGCGCGACGGTTGAAGACGTATTTGAGGTAGTTTCGAAATTCTTGTTGCACCACTGAGAACACTGAGAGCACAGAGATGATTATTGTTTTTCTCCGTGTTCTCCGTGATCTCCGTGGTGAAAAACATTGTGCTCCTCCAATATCACACCGCCATCCTCACTGAAACCATTGGCGCGCATTTTTCCGCCGAAGCGCTGCAGCAAGTCATTCACGCCAATCATGAACAAGACTCGCTTTTCAATCTGCTGGCGAAGCCGCACATTCACTTCGACAACTGCCTCTTTGCCGACGCTGCGAATTACATGGAGGAACAGCACGCGGCCATCGCGCGCAGTGACAATCCGCTCGTGATGCGCCGTGCGTTTGGCCGCCTCTCGCACACCGCGCAGGATTTTTATTCACATTCAAATTACGTTGACCTGTGGTTGGGCGCGCGCGGGGGATTGGAGAACACGCGTCCCGACGACATGGACGGACTCGATCCCGCTCTGCTCGCCAGCCCTGAACTGCGCTCCGGTTATTTTCACCTTTGGCGCGACAGTATTTACTATTTGCCCATCGTCAAGGGCTGGGCCAAAAAACATCTGCTCTTCCCCGACTCACACGAAGCCATGCACTTGGACGATCCCGGCCGCGGCCCCAAGTTTCCCTATTCCATCATCGCCGCCAAACAGCGCACGCTGGCCGAATACCGGCGCGCCGTGAATGCCCTCGGCGCGGAGCGGGCGGCATTGTTTCATGGAAAATAATTCACCGTCAAGACGCAACCCTCTAAAGAGGGCAGGCGAGCGCAAAGGAAAAAAGGGGAAGTTGGCTTTCTTCGCGTTCTTGGCGCCTTCGCGGTAAAAAAATCCCCCATGATAAAATCTCTTCCAAAGGAGATACGACCCCATGCCCGATACACTCCGCCCGCGTGGACGCTACTTTGAGGAATTCGCCGTCGGCGACCGCATCACCACCGCCGGGCGCACCGTCACCGAAACCGACATCGTCGGCTTCGCCGGACTCTCCGGCGACTTCAACCAGATTCACACCGACGAAGAATACGCCAAAGGCACGATGTTCAAAACCCGCGTGGCGCACGGCTTGCTCGGCCTCTCCATCGCTTCCGGCCTGGCCGTGCAAACCGGATTCATGGAAGGCACGATCATGGCCTTCCGCGAAATCGCGGAATGGAAATTCAGCAAACCGATCTTCATCGGCGACACAATCCACGTCGAGTTGGAAGTGACCGACGCCAAAGCCGTGCCCCGTCTCGGCGGCGGCGCGGTCACGATCAA
>CAYYCF010000164.1:4075-5775 GCA_964470235.1 uncultured Anaerolineales bacterium
GGGCAAGCTTCCCTCACCCTCATTGATTGCGGCCCCAAACACGCCGAGCCGCTCGCCGCGCTCGAAGCGGGATTGGCCGGGCATGGCTACCGCATTGAAGACATACGGCAACTGATTCTGACTCACCATCACGTTGACCACGTCGGCTTGGCTAAAACAGTGGCCGACCGCTCCGGCGCGGACGTGATCACCCACCCCTTCAACAGGCCGTATCTTTCCGACTACGAAGCCGAAAGAGTCCGTAATCTTCCCTTCTACGAACAAATCTGGCGCGAGGGCGGCGTGCCGGAAGACATCGTCGAGCACATGCGGCAGTCCGGCGCGGGCATTTCGCGCTGGCTCGATCCGGTGGAAATCACGCGCACCGTAGACGAAGGCGACACGATCACGGCCGGCGGCCGGCAGTGGCGCGTTTATCACACACCCGGCCACGCCGGCGGATTGATCTGCTTGTTCGATCCCGATACCGGCGAACTGATTGCGAACGATCATCTCCTGCGCGACATTTCCTCCAACCCCATCGTCGAGCCGCCGCCCGTCGGCGGCGCGGCCGGCCCGCGCCCCAAGCGGCTCGTCGAATACATCAAACACATGCAGCGCATGGCCGACCTGCGGCCAACCATCGCCTATCCAGGTCATGGCGAAATCATCCACGACGTGCCGTCCCTCGTCCGCAAACGCATCGCTTTTCACCGCCGCCGGGCCAACAAAATTTACGACGCGCTCAACCACTCGCCGCTCACGCTTTGGGAAATCACGCAACCTATCTTTCCCAAACTCAAGCACGGGATGGATTATTTTTTGGGGCTGTCCGAAATCCTCGGCCATTTGGACCTCCTCGTCGAAGATGGCCGCGTGGAAAGTATGCGCGAGGGAGAGCTGGCGAGGTGGAGGGTGTGTTGACCCCCATTTATAACATCGGATCAAGAGAATTGAGCGGATCCCGATCCGCTCAATTCTCTTGATCCGATGTTCTCTCCCCATCACGGCGCGGGTTTCGCGATGACCGCCACGCGGTGGGTGTTATTCGTGAACGGGTAGCAACTGAGCAGGGTCACGCGCTCGTCGGGGGTGGAGGCGAAGTAGGCCATTTGCGCCAACTGCTCCGAGGCGCCCGTTCCGGCCACTTGGAAAATATCGGCGCGCTCGACGGTGTATCGCCACGAAGCCACACCGTTGATGATTGTGATTTCGTTTCCGGGCTGGAGGCTCGACAGGTTGCGGAAGATCGCGCCGAGGATGTTGTTGTGTCCGTAGAAGACGATGTTGCCCCCCTGCCCCGGCGCGGCGCTGCTCACCAAAAAACCGGCCGCGTAGCCCGGCGAATCCCACACAGTTTGCCCACCGGCTTGCACGTGCCAGCCGACGGGGACGACGGCTGTGTCCACGCCGATGACCGGGATGACAAGGCGAGTCGGCAAGTTCGCGCCGAAGGCCGCTTGCGCGACGGCGGCCAGTTCCGGGGAGGCCGGCGATACGTCGAATTGCCCGGCGAGGGCCACTGCCGTCGGTTCGAGCGTGGGGGTGGCGGTGGGTTCGGGCGTGGAAGTGTCAGCTTGCGCCGCGAACGTGGGGGTGAAGGTGGCGGCGTGCGCCGGGAGGGGCGTGTTGGTCGCCAATTTCACATCGGGCGGTTTGAGTTGCGAGACGGCGGGGGGAGGCAGTTCGACACTGCCGCAGGCGGCGAGGAGGAGGGAGAG
>CAYYCF010000165.1:0-5723 GCA_964470235.1 uncultured Anaerolineales bacterium
GACCAAGCGCCCTACCGCCCGGTTCGTCAAAGTGACAGCCACAACCACGATGGACGTTCGAGGCGGGAAGTGAGTTCTAGCCACAACGGAAGATCACCGCGGTATCGCTGAGGATTTCGCCGCTGTAGAAGACGTAGAACTCACCCGGCCTCCCGGCCGCCTCATTCCAGATGGCGTCCGCGTCCGGGCTGTGCGCCAGGAGGTCTCCCTCCAGTGGCATGCCCAGGCTATCTTTCTTCTCCACTGAGACAATCAACCACTCATCAGGATATTGATTCTTCAAATCCTCGACTTTCATAACGCGCCTCCCACTCTGAGGCCTGCTGGTTGGCTAGTTCGCCTCCAGATCGGTTGCGACCGGCTGCTTCTTCTTGAAATCCAGCAGATGCCCGACCACCTTCTTCCCCGCCTCGGCAAAGAACTTCACGTCATCCAGCGAGCGAACCGAGGCCGCCTTGCGCAGCATGTACTGAGGCGACATGAAGGCTTTATAGAGCCGCTGCACGTATCCGCGAATCTGCTCGTCGGTGATCGGATTGATCATCACCGACCCGCGCATGTCGTAGCGATCCCAATCTTCGGTCTTCAGCCAGCCGTTGCGCTTGCACTCCTCGAAAAGCGGCGTGCCCGGGTAAGGCACGACGATCGTGCCCTGCAACGTGTCAACCAGGCCCTTCGCAAACAAGTCGTGAAGGAAATCCACGGTGCGCTGTGAGTCGTCGGCAGTTTCCCACGGGTAACCCATCATCACCGTGAGATGCGGTTCCATGCCGTTGCCTTGCGCCCAGCGCAATTCCTCTTCGATCTTGCCGGCGATGACGCCCTTATCCAGTTTATCCAGCGTCTTCTGGTTAGCCGACTCAAGTCCGTAAAGGATGAAGCGGAAGCCCGCTTTGCCCATCGCCTCGTATTGCTCTTTGGTGAGCAAGTTGAAGCGCATGTTGTGGCCGAAGCGCACTTGCTTGTGGTAGCCTCGATCCACCATACCCTGCGTGAATTTCTTGAGCCAGGCGCCGGCGGGCAGGGTGCCGGTGTCGTCGAATATCTCGCGAACGCCGTAATTCTCGACCACCTGGCCCACCTCGTCCAGCACCCGCTCGGCGGAGCGGATGCGGTAACTGCCTTTCGGATTGAGGGTGAATTCCCAAACGCAGAACGTGCATCGCCCCCACCAGCAATCGCGCCCGGCATAAGTATACGTGCCGGGCAGATACTTGTAGTTGCCGTTGTGATAGGCATACAACTGCCAGCGAGTCAAATCGCGGTCTACCATCGGCAGATCGTCGAGTTTATGCGAATTGAAATCTAGCGGCCCCGAGTTCCGAATCGCCCCCTCTCGCCACTCGGCATTCGCGCTTTGGAATTTGGAATTTGGAGTTTGGAGTTTTGTTTCCCGCCACCATATGCCGCCTTCCAGAGTCACATCCTTGCCGCTCAGCCGATCCGCCAAGTTGGCGGAGAGGAAATCGTAATCGCCGCCGGTGATGATGTAATCCACCGGGCAGTTAGCAAACGTTTCCTGCGGATTCCAACTGACGTGATCGCCGACGAGCACGACCGCCATTTCCGGGAACCGCCGTTTGAGGTCGGCGACGAGCTTCCAGGTGGCTTTAACCACCGGCGACTTCGTCTCCATGATCACTATCTGTGGCCCAAACTCTGCCAGTCTGGATACAAACTGCTCGTAAGTCCAGCACTCGGCGATCCCGTCCAGCCAGGCCACGTCATGCCCGCGCGACTTGAGCAGGGTGGCGGCGTAAGCCGGCACCATCGGATAAATGTACGTTGGCTCGTTGAAGTATTGAAACTGGCGGTTCTGCGAAAGCAGGGCCGTGCCCTTGGGCGATTCCATGGGCGGATAAGCAAGCGCAATTTTCATTTTCTATTTTTCCTCTTTCAGCCTGGGCGAGAGAAGCCCCACCATGAACCACACGCCGTAAACGACGTGGGTTGCCATTATACCGAGCATAACGTAGAGCGTCAATTTGGGCGAGCGTGATGCCAAGAATGCCGAAACTGCGACTGTCAAAAGGTAGACGGCCCAACTCAGCAAATACACTCCGCGCAGCGCCGGCAAGAGCGCCACAATAGGCCAACCCGCCGCCATCCATAGAACAATGGCCGTCGGCAGGAAGTACGACGCGCGGAGCGAAGTGGCCGGGAAGCGCTTGGCAAAATACCCGCGATGGAGGCCGTAGCTCCGAACTTGACGCAGATGCGGGCCGAATAACGGGCGGCGATGATGGTATACCAGCGCGCCCGGATCGTACACGATCTTCAAACCCAATTGTTGTGTTAAGTCCAGGCAGAGCTTTGTGTCTTCGCCGGGCCAGAATTGCGTGTCGAACCCGCCAACCGCTTCAAAGGCATCGCGGCGCACGATCAGGTTACACGTAGGGTAATCGTCCACCTCGCGGCGCGCGAGCGGCGCGTAGCGATAGGCATAATTGCCGCCGCCGGCCAGCGACGCATACACAAAGCCGCTCGCCTGCCCGCCGGCGCTATCGTCGGGCGGGGTCACGGCCGGCCCGCCGACGGCCCCCACGGTCGGGTCATCGAAACTGCGGACGGCATAACGCAACCATGCGCGTGACGGATAAGTGTCGTCGTCCAGGAAAGCCAGAATTTCGCCCGAAGCCTGTCGGGCGGCAATATCCCGTTTTTCTGCCGGGCCCACCGGACCGGTCGGGATGATCCTGACGTTGGGATGCGGCGGATCGTATGCTTCGTCCGGGCAAACGAATATCTCGTAATCGGGATAGTCCAGCTCAAGACACTGCCGGACGCACTCATCCAAATTCTGATTATGGGCTTTGACGGCGACGATGATCGAAACGCGAGGATAAACTACACTCATTCTCGTCTGCCCCGCGCCGCTTCACTGCCGGCCGGAGGCTCATCGTAGAAACGCAGGAGTGTCATGCGGTAGAACACCGCCATCGTATCCCACCACGTCGCCCAGATCGCGCCCAAGCCGATGCGGCCATAGCTGCCCCGTGAAAATTCCAGCACCACCGGCGCTTCCACGATCCGATAACCCAGATGGTGCGCGACGACGAGCAGTTCTAAGTCTTGGGCGAAATTCTTGACAAGCAAGCGGGGGAAAATCCGCGCCAGCACTTCGCGCTCAAATAATTTGACGCCGGTCTGGGTATCGCGTATGGGCAGACCGAACATCAATTTGACCAGAAAAAAGTAGACGCTGCTGACAACGCGGCGATGCCAGGGATAATCGAGTTGGGATTGGGGATGGCGCTTGGAGCCGATCACCACGTCAGCCCCGGTCTGGTCCATCAACCCATCAAACTGGAGTAAGTGTCTCGGGTGCAGATCCAAATCCGCGTCAAGGAACGCGACCCTTTCCCCTGTTGCGAAACCGAATCCGTAGCGCAGCGCATGACCCTTGCCGGCATTCAGGTCGTAGCGGACGGCTTGCACCCGCTCGTCTGCGGCGGCGACCTGTTGGACTCTCGAATGGGTCGTGTCGCTGCTGCCATCGTCCACCACGATGATTTCAAAGTCCAACCCGTCAAGGGCCGCCGCCGTTTCGCGAATGGTGGTCAGGATAGCTTGTTCCTCATTGTAGGCCGGGATGATCACAGAAAGTCTGCCGGGCACTATTGGAGGCGGCATATTCTCCTTCGAGTCACAGCGCGGCTTCCAGCCGCAACCAAATGGAATCCACGAAGGACACAAAGTTCACGAAGGTTGATGAAGAATACTTGGGGCGCGAAGCGTGCGTGTTCTTCGTGGATCGAAAGAATCTTCGCGGCCGCCTAGTTTTGCAAGGGCAATTCTAAACAGAACGATTGACGTCCCCTTTGCGCAGCCCGCCCAGCCAGGCTTCGGCGACCCATAGTATACCCCAGGCCGATCCGGCCACGACGGCGATGTAGGCCGGCGGATTGGCGGGCGCGAAGGCCAATAGAAGAACCTGCCCCACTGCGAAGCAGAACATGATGCCGACAAATCGTGCTTCACGCGCGGCGAGGTAGTGAAACATCAACAAATTCACCAGCGCCGTCCCGATCATCGCCAACCCGTAGAGGCTCAGCCACTGCCCGGCTTCCGTGTACTCGCTGCCATAGAGCAATCGGGTGATGCCGACCGGCCAAACGACGAAAATTGCCACGACGACCAGCGACAGGCCAAGCGTAGCCAGCGCGCTTTTGCGGAGCATGCTTGTTCGCGAGGCGCCGGCCGCATGGCGCGCGCTTGCTTTGGGAAACATCAGCGTCGCCACCGGTCCCGGCAAAAATAGCACAATTTTGCCCAGCGTGGCGGCCGCACTGTAGTGGCCGGCCTGCTCGGCTGGAAAGAAATGGCGAGCAAAGACAACATCCGTATTCGTGAGCGCGGCGAATGCAAGCGCAGCTACCGCCACCTGTAATGAGAATTGGATCAACTCCTTGAGTGTTACTGCCGGCGGTTGTGATGGAACGTCTACCAAGCGGCGCACCAACAGAAACGCCGTAAATCCAGCCGCGGCCAAGCCCGCAACCAAGAAGCCCCCCAACGCGCCGCTTACACCAAACCCCAACCAAACCAACCCTGCTCCGGCAGTTAGCCGCAGCGCAGCGCCAATCAACCCGGCGATACTCATTCCCCGAAAATCCTGCCAGCCCTGCAAACTACCGCTCAGCGCCGGTAGAATCAGCGCCGGCCCCAGAGTCAATGCCAGCACAAACACCGGCGCACGCGAAGTCAGATTCATAAATTGGCTGATCTGCCCGCTGGCGAGCGCTATCGCGCCCATGGCCACTACTGCCAGCAGGCCAAGCGCGCCAACAAACCGCTGCAAGAACTGCCTGATCTGACCTTTGCCGTCCAAAACGAGCAAACGGGCCGTCACATCGGAGAGCAGGGCCTGACTCACGCCCATCGGCGCGCTCACCGTCGCCAACACGGAGATGAGCGCGACCAGCGCGGCGTAATCGGCCGGGCCGAGCATGCGCCCGACGACGAAGTGATAGGCAAAATTAAGAAAGCTGCCGGCGGTGGTCGCAAACATCAGCAGCACGCCTACCTGCGTCGTCTCGGATTTGACTAGGTTGATAGCTTTGTGGAGGAAGGTTTGACTCATTTTCGCTCAACCAATATAACACCGATCAGCAAAGTCATCAGAATCGCCGTTGCCGCAATCGCCGATAACGAGGCCGCCGACTCCGCACCCTGCCGATAGATCAACCCCAACCCACCCATCACGGCGCCGAGGGCCCAATAGAGCGCGGTTACTTTCGGATGAGAGTATCCCCGTGCGGTCAAACGTTGATACAGATAACTGCGATGAGGCAGAAGCACATTCTCGCGCCGCCACAGCCGCCGCACGAAAGCGGGAAAAAAGCGCATTCTATGGCCGCTTGCAGTGTATCAAGCACTCGGGGTGCTCGATGCTCGCGCAGCCAGGCTAATGCGGTATACTATCGGCAGCGCCCACTCGGGCCCTCGCTGGCCGCGCCGGCGCGACGTTGTGGCCAGCCGCACCGGGCGGAACATACTTTGGGAGACCGCCGATGGCAAATGGAATGACCGAGCAACAGGTAAAGAAAATAATTCTGCGCGAACTACCCGCGATTATACAGACCGATCCGGAAGTGCGGGAACTGATCGTCCGCCTCTCGCGCGAACGGTATGCCGATAAAGCGGAGACCGATGACCGCTTCGACCGCCTGCTCGACGAACTGCGTCGAGACCGGGAGGAACAAAGCCGCAAGTGGGACGAG